>JBKBXK010000056.1:0-10733 GCA_046314095.1 Thermaurantiacus sp.
CTGGGTGTCGGAGAGGTTCAGGTCGGCCTTGACCGGCCCGACGAGCAGCGAGAGGATCTGCCGGTCTGCGAAGGAAAGGATGTAGGCGACGAGGAGCGCCGCCACCATGCCCCAGGCGTAGCGGGGCGAGGGCCACGGGTCTTGTGCGGGCGCTGCTTCGGGCTCGGCCTCGGGCTTGGCGGGGCCGTGCATCAGGCTGCGACCCGGCGGGCGCGCGCGAATGCCGTGGTGAAGGCCTCTGTGCTCGTCTGGCGGATCACCTCTTCGGTGCCATCCGGATGGTGGAGGATGTAGTGGGGCATGGAGGTGACGCCGCGTGCGCGCCAGGCCTCGGTCTCGGCGAACAGCGTCTCGATATCATCCGGCCCCTCCAGATGCGCGCGGGCGGCCGCGCCATCGAGGCCATGCGAACCGGCAAGCGCGACCAGAAAATCCGTGTCGATGATCCGCGCCTCCTCGAAGAAGCCGCGCGCGATGCCTTCGATCAGGTCGGGAGCGATGCCGGGGCGCTGCCGCTCCGCCCAGCGGACCAGCCGATGGCCATCGAGCGATGCCGGCCCTCTCGTCATTTTCTCGAAGGCGAAGTCGATGCCGATGGGGGCGGCGACGGCACGGATCTGCTCCCACATCGGGACCCGCAGCGCCTCGCCATATTTCTCGCGGAAGAAGCCGAGGAAATCATGACCCGCCCGATCGAAATGCGGATAGAGCATATACTGGTGCCATCGCACCTCGACCGGCACGGCATCCGGGCGGGCAGCCTCGGTTGCCATCGCCAGTTGCAGGTGCCGCTTGCCGACATGGCACCACGGGCAGAGAAAGTCGTAGACGGCGTCGATACGCATTGCGGCGCCTCTTGGTTGGATGCGTCGGCATCATGGCGGATCGGCTTGTTGTATACCCTGTCAATGCACGCCCGGCACCATAACCTCCGGTTAGGAGAGGCCTGAGGTCAGAGCGGCATTCCGCGTTGCAACCTCAGCCTGTCGGCCGCTCTGTTCGGAGCCGGGTGGCGATGCAGGGCCCTGTTGCATCCAGCATCCTGTTTCGTCTCTCTGGCGGTTCCGGCATGCTGGCCCGCAAACGGAGGAGGTGCGCCATGAGCCAGTTTGCGCCGGAGAAGGGGCTGTCCGAGGCAGAGATCGCCGCGCGTGTGGACGCGGTGCTCGGCGAGGCCACGCTCGCCGAGAAGGTGGGGATGATGTCTGGCCGGGGCTTCTTCCAGGCCTTTGCCGAGGATGGCCGCGTATGGGGCGCGCGGCCCTATCGCGCGGGCGGCGGGATCGCGCGGCTTGGCGTGCCCTGCCTCTGGTTCACCGATGGGCCGCGCGGTGTCGCACGCGGGCAATCCACCTGCTTTCCCTGCTCCATGGCGCGGGGGGCCAGCTTCGATACCGATCTCGAGCGGCGGATCGGGGACGCCATGGGCATCGAGATTCGCGCCCAGGGCTGCAACCTTTCAGGCGCGGTCTGCATCAACCTGTTGCGCCACCCGGCGTGGGGGCGCGCGCAGGAAACCTATGGCGAGGACCCGCACCACCTGGGCGCGATGGGCGCAGCGCTCGGCACCGGCATCCAGGGGCATAATGTGATCGCGACAGTGAAGCATCTGGCGCTGAACTCGATGGAGAACGCCCGCTTCACGGTTGACGTGGACGTCGACGAGCGGGCGCTTCACGAAGTCTATCTGCCGCACTTCCGGGCGGTGCTTGATGCCGGCGTCGCGTCGGTCATGTCAGCCTACAACAAGGTGAACGGCGCCTGGTGCGGCGAAAGCCGGCACCTGCTGACCGACATCCTGCGCCACGAATGGGGTTTTTCCGGCTTCGTCCATTCGGACTGGGTGATGGGCGTCCACGGGCCCTGCGGCGCTGCGGCCGGGCTCGACATCGAAAATCCCGAGCCGCGCGTCTGGGGCGAGCAGCTGGTGGCCGCGGTCGAGGCCGGCCATGTCGAAATGCAGGTCATCGATACGGCCTGCCGACGCATCCTTGGCACCCTCTACCGCTTTGTCGCAGCCGAGGATCCCTTGCCCGACTATCCCGAAACCCTGGTCAATTGTGACGCGCACCGGGCGCTTGCCCTGGAGGCGGCCGAGAAGTCCGCGGTGTTGCTTGCAAATGACGGGACATTGCCACTCCACAGGGCGACGGTGCGCCGATTGGCCGTTTTGGGCCGGCTGGCCGGGCTCGCGAACACGGGCGACCATGGCTCGTCGCGTGTGCGGGCCCGCCACGTCGTCACCGCGCTGGAGGGCCTGCAAGCGATGCTCGGGGCCGAGGCCATCACCACCGGAGACGAGGGGAACCTCGATGCGGCGGCAGCAGCGGCAGGTGCAGCGGACGCCGTTGTGGTTGTGGTGGGCTATACGGCGCAGGAGGAGGGCGAGTTCATTCCGGGCGACATCGCCCTCGGCCAGGAGTCAGGCGGGCACCAGCCTGACACCGGCCGGCCGGCAAGGGGTGGAGACCGAAGCGACCTCGGCCTCCCGGCCGGACAGCTGGAACTGATCGAGGCGGCCATCGCATCCGGGAAACCGGTGATCGTGGTGATCGTCGCCGGGTCGGCGGTGCTGGTGGAGCCGTTTCACGAAAGGGTCTCGGCCATCCTCCAGACCTTCTACGCGGGCGAGGCAGGCGGCACCGCGCTTGCCCGGCTGCTGTTCGGCGCGGTTTCGCCCTCGGCCCGCCTGCCCTTCACCGTCGCGCGCGATGCAGCGGACTATCCCTTTTTCGACCGCGACGCGACGCGCATCCGCTATGACCTGTGGCACGGCTATGCGCTGTTCGAGCGGGACGGCCGAACACCCCGCTATCCCTTCGGCCACGGCCTTTCCTACACCCGCTTCGAGGTGCGGAGCCTGAAGGCGCGGCGCGTGGGCGGGCGCATCCATGTGTCGGCTGCCATCCGCAACACCGGTGCAGCGGCCAGCGAGACGCCGGTGCTGGTGTTCGTGGCGCCCCCCGCGCGGGCCGTCGAACGCTGGCCGCGCATGCTGAAAGGCTTCACCCGCGTGAGGCTGGAGCCCGGCGACACCAGGCTGGTCCTGCTGGAAATTCCTGTCGAGACCCTGCGCTGGCGCTGCCCCACAACCCATGGCTGGCATCTGGAGCCGGGGCCGTATCGGATCGACGTGGGCACGGATGCGGCCGCCCATCGCAGCACCACCATCCATCTCTGATGCCGCTTCCCTGTGACCGGCACCGGTCAGAGGGAAGCACAAGCGCAGGTGCGCGCCGGCCGGCCGCGGATCAGAAGCTGCTCGCAAGCTTGAGCCAGAGGCGGGATTCGCGCCGGAACTGGCCGAACACACCCTCCCGCGTGCCCGTGAACAGATCCGCCCCGCCCGAAACCGTGAAACGGTCGTCCACCTTCCACTGGATCGCCGGGCGAAGGAGCGCGTCGCCACGGCCCAGATCGGCGAGGATCTCGGCGCGCAGGCGCACCGTGTCGCCTGCAAGGTCGCGATGGACGCGCAGGGTGGCGATCACATCGGTATCCGGGCGGGCAAGCGCACGGCCGCCTCGATCCACATGGTCCACGATGAGCTGCGCGTTCACGAACAGCCGTGCGGGCGCCTGCCAGTCCATCCCGAGGCCGGCAATGGTTCGGGGGCGGCGCACTGCCTCAAGACCGCCTGTTGCCAAGGCATCAAGGTTGAGCGGCTGATCCGGAATGTGCGCGGCCTCGAGACGCCAGACGGTGGCGCCGGCCGGCAGCACGAGCGAGCCGCCAACAACCGTCCGGCGCGGGAAGGCGAGGCGGATCGCCGGGCGCCCATCGGCCAGCCCCGGCAGGAAGAGCGGGTCAGCTTCCGGCCCGCGCATGACGAGCGCAGTCGCATCGAGACGGCCGACTGTCCCGGTCAGTCGAAGCCCGTAGGTGGCATCGGCCAGGGCACGCGTGCGGGGATCGACGACCGTGGAAAGCGTCGGGGCATCGGGCGGAAGGCCGGCCCGGAACCGGGGCGCAACGACGGCAAAGGCGTCACCTGCCACGGCCTGCTGATTGACTGTCGGGTCTGGCGCGAAGGCCCCGTCCACGCGCAACCCGCCGACTTCGGTTTCCAGACGGACGGCCCAGCGGCCGATGCGTTCAGGGCGCACATCGGTCGCCACCCAGTCGCGCCGGCGAACCGCATCGAAGCGATCGGTTACCTGCACGCCATCGAGAACCCCCCAGGCGAGCGCCTGCTTGCCCAGGGTCAGCCGGGTCGGCCCTGAGCGGAACTGGACGACTGCCCGGTCGAGCTCAAGACGCCCGGCTTCGGTGAGCAGCAAGGGCCGGGACCATGGGGCGTAGCTATCCCGCGTGCCGAGGCCGGTGCGGTCGGGCGCAAACTCCAGCCGAAGCCGGAGATCGAGGCTGATGCCGTCAGCAAGCGTCGGCCGGATCGACGGCATGGCGGAGAGGCGCGCGAGGCTGACCGCGCCATCGCTGGTGCGGGCGCCCCACCAGGCCTCGGCATCCAGCCGGGCGCCAAGCTCGCCAGCCGATGCGGGAGGCGCGAGGCAGGCCAGCAGCAGGCCGAGGCGCGCCTCAGGGAATCCGGGGCGCGCCATCGCCAAGCCGATCCGGCGCGAACAGGGCCTGGCCGAGGCCGGGGACGTGGCGCATCTGGGTGAAATGCACCTCGGTGCGATGCCCGGTGCGCTGGTTGGTGGCGGTGAAGCGAACCGCAGTCCAGGTGCCGCCGATCCGCTCCGTCTCCTGGATTTCCACGCGCTTCATCGGCTTGCCCTCGCGATCGTCATACTCGGTCAGCATCGGGAACAGGGTTTCCGGGCATATGAGCGCCCGGAACGCGGAATAGCCGGTTTCGCGTGCAATCTCGGGCGTGCGGGCCCGGCCGGTGAGCCACAGGTGCGGACGGCCACGAAACGACCGCTGTTCGCCGCCCGCGAACGTCCAGTCCTCGGGCGCGAAGCGGAACCCGTCTTTCAGGTCGCCGAAGCTGAGATCGGTGCCGAGGAAGGCATCCGCCCGCTGTGATGCCGGGATGCGCCGGACCCGCTCGGTCGCCGGCAGGAACAGCCAGGTCTCATCCGGTTTCGCCCGATGATCGTGGCTGAGAAACGCCGTGTTGGCGATGCTGGCCGGCTGCTGGAAGAAGATTGCAAGGCGGACGGCGTCGCGCCTGTCGGAGTGGAGCATCAGCGCCTGTCGCCGCCGGACGGCACCGGACGCCGCGACCAGCTGGAAATGCATGGTGCCGACGCGGCCCTCGCTCGCCTCCCGTTCCCAGACGCGCTTGGCAATCGCATCGGCCGAAAGGCCCGGCTGCGCCGCGACGGGAAGCGCGAGAAGCGCCGCTGCAAGCGTTGCGAAGCAGGCCATGGCAGGGGCGCGGGCTTCAGCGCGCATGGGCCAGTCTCCGCCGCTGCAGGCCCTCGGCCAGGGCAAGCAGGCCGGGCAGCAGCAGGATCGCACCCAACAGGCTGCCCATGGCGCCGGCGGCCACGAGAACCCCGAACCAGCGCAGCGGCGGCGCCGAGGAAAGGCAGATGGTGAAGAGCGCCGCGGCCAGCGCCAGCGCGCACCATGTGCAGGCACGCGCGACGAGCACATAATCGTCTCGAAGCGCCTCCGCGAGGCTGGCGCCGTCGGCGCGCCGACGGCGAACATGGGCGAGGAGGTGAATGGCGAAGTCGATCCCGAGCCCGGTGGCGATGGCCGCAGTCATCGAGGTGGCCGGCGCGATGTCGATCGCAAGCGCGCCCATGGTGGCATAGACGAACAACACGCCGACCATCACTGGAACCATCGCGAGCATGGCTGGCACGAGCGCGCGGAACACAAGCATGGTGACCCCGAACACCAGGAGAACAGCAAGCACGATGCCGCCCACATGGGTATCTGCAAGCTGCCGCATCCAGCCGGCATTGACTGCGACCCGGCCACTGACCCGCGCTTCCAGCCCCGTTTCCCCGGACCAGTTGGCGGCAATCCGTTCGAGGTCGCGCACCACTGGCTCGTTCGCCACGAAGCGATCCGTGTCGAGCCGGGCCCGAATGAGCGCGTTGCTGCGATCAGGATCGATCTGGCTGCGGAAATCCTCCGGCCCGCTGCTGGCCTCGTACAGGAACATGTATTGCGAGGGCGCCGTCGGATTGGTTGGCAGGACGCCGGCCGGCGCATCGGTGAGCACCCGGTGCATGTGCGCCATCTGCTCATCGATGCCGGAGACGCGCGCGACATGCGGCAGGGCCAGGATGCGGGATCGGAGATCCGCAATTGCTGCGAGCGCATCGGGCGCCATCAGCCCTTCCGGATCGGGCGAGGAGACCGTCACATCGAGGAAGTTGATGCCTCCCAGCCCCGAGTTGAGCGCGGCATCGGCCAGCCGCACGGGATCCTCGACGGTGAAATACTGCTTGCGCTCGTAGTCGAAGCGGGCCTGGCTTGCGAACACCGCCAGTATCACGACCAGCACCCCGACCGATCCGAGCACCAGCCGCGGCCGGTCGAGGGAAAGGGCGGTGACGGAATCGATCACCGAATCGATGGGGGAGCGGTTGTTGGCGGCAGCGTGCGACGGGCGCAGACCGGTGAGGAGGATGATTGCCGGAAGGAGCGTGAGGCTGAGCGCCCAGGCCGCTGCGACGCCGATGGCGGCGAAGATGCCGAACTCCCGGATCGGGACCATGCCGGCCCCGATCGTGAGCCCGGCGAATGCCGCCATTGTGGTGACCGTGGTGAGCGTCACGGGCAGGCAGGTGCGCCGAAGCGCCTCGCGCAACGCGGGCACGGCTTCCAGCTGCCGGTCACGCGCGCGCAGTTTCAGATAGACGCTCTGGATATGCAGGCTGTCGGCCACGGCAATCGCCATCACCACGACCGGAAGCGCCGTGGTGATGAGATAATAGTGGCTCGCCGACCAGCCCATGGCGCCCATGGCAATCGCCGCCGACGCAGCGATGACTGCAAAGGGGCCGAGCAGCGCCGCCCACGACCGGAAGGCCAGGAGCAGGATCGCCAGCACCACCAGCAGCGCCGCGGGTACGAAGATGCGCGTGTCGGTGGAGACCATTTCCGACAGCCGGGCGTTCATGGCCGCGACGCCTGCGACATGGACCGCGTGCCCCGGCGGGGCGTGGGCCTGCGCCAGGCTGCGAACGCTGGCCAGCGTTGCCTCGGCATGGTTGGGATCGTCGACCGGCACGATCAGCACGGCCATGCCGCCATCGGCCGAGGCGAGCACGCCTTCGAACATGGGCATGGCCCGAAAGCGGCGCTCGGTTGCAGCGACCTCGGCCGCGGAGAGCACCCCGTCGCCCAGGATCCGCTCCACGTCGAGGTCTCCATCGCGGCCGGTGATCGCCTTTTCGCTGGCGAGCGACTGGATATCGTCCTTCTTCACCCCCTCGACCGACCGGAGCGCCTCGTGGAGGGTGCGCACGGCGTTGAGCCCGTCGGCCGTGAAGATGGTTGCGCCCGGGGGAGCGGCGAGACCGATCACGACGGGATCCTCGATGCCGAACATGCCGCGCGCGGCGTCACGCGCAAGGGCGGCGGGATGATCCATCGGCACGAAGGCATCGACAGACCCGTCGCGAACGATCCGTCCCGCGCCTGCCGCAACCAGCGCCGTGACCAGAAGCGCAATGAGGACTGTAAGCCACGCCAGCTGGCGCGCGCTCCTGACGAGATGGCCGCCGCCGCTGCCCGGTTGGACTGCCGTTTTCTCATGCGGCGCCAGCGCCACCATCCACCCAATATTCGGCATCAGACTCTCCCGATTGTCCCATGCGCCCGCGGCTCCTGTCGGTGGCGTCGCCATGCAGGAGCGTCTGATCCAAGAAACGGGATCGGCCGCAGGAACAGGACAGGGAAATCCTCGGGGAATTGGATGGATGCGACACAAGGACGGCAGCGCCGGCGCGGCTGCTTCCGCTGTGGCAGTCGTCGCGCTAGGATGCGGGCGAAAGGAGCTTTCCGGCATGCTGTACCATGCGCGAATCTCGGACTCTGCGATGGCCGAAGTCTATTCCGATGACTTTGCGGACGCAGGCGCGCTGGCCTATGCGCCGCAGGAGGCCCGGCGCGCGGACGCACTGATCAGCGCGCACTATGACACCTTGCTGGGAATTGCGCGCGCCAAGCGCCGGCGGGCCGGCCTTGGCGACACGGTGAGCACCGTCGACCTTTTGCATGACGCCTATGTGCGGCTGGGCTGCAACACGCGCTTTGTTGACGATGCGCATTTCATCCGCTCCGTGAATCTGGCGATGCGGCACGTGATCGTGGATCATGCGCGGCGGAAGCTCGCTGACAAGCGTGGGGGCGGCGAGCGGGCGGTCACGCTCGACGAGCGCTCTCCGGTGCTGCCGGAGTTCTCCGAGACGCCCGAGGAACTCGTTGGCATCGCGCGCCTTCTGAAGGCGCTGGAAGCTGTCAATCCGCGCTGGCTGCTCGTGGTCGATGCCCGCTATTTCGGCGGCATGACCGAGGGCGAGACAGCCAATGTGCTCGGCGTGTCGGAGCGCACCATCCGCCGCGACTGGGCGGACGCCCGCGAGTGGCTGGCCGGCAAGCTGGGCGTTGCGACGGCCTGATTCGAAAGAGGCTGTGTCCGCTTTCCCGGGCTGATTGCGTTTCTCTCCCTGCCCGGTTGGGCGCAATCAAGGGGAGACACGATGAAGCCGACTTTTGCCTGTTCGTTCACGATGGCGGCCGCTCTGGTGGCGGCAGCCCCGGCGCTTGCCACCACGACCCTGCTCGATTTCGACGCCAGCGAGGCCTGCATGGGGCCGTGCACGAACGGCAGCCAGATCCGCCAGAGCTACGGCGACACGGCAGAGGTCGATGTGGTTTACCGGCTCCGCGAAGGGCTGGGCGACACGCCACAAGTGGCAGGAGGGCTGTTCTGGTGGGGGCCGAGCTTCTTTGGAGACCTGAACAGCGCCGTCTGGGGAAGCGGGACGACGGAAATCCGCTTCGAGCTTGAAGTGCCGGGGAAGATGATCACGCTCGACAGCTTCGACATGGCGCGCTTCACCGGCACCACACTTACGGAACTGCGAGTTTATGACGTGGACTGGACCCTGCTGTGGAGCGCGACCGACCAGCTCGCCCCGATCGGCGGCCGGTTGAGCTATGCGCCGGGCGTGTCGTCCACCAGCGGCCTCATTCTCCAGCACGGGTCCGACACCGCCAATCGCGGGCTCGGCAATATCCGCTTCACGGTTTCGGACCTGGTCGATCCGCCGGTTGTCCCGGAGCCGGCCAGCTGGGCAATGCTGATCATGGGCTTCGGGCTGGTTGGGGCAGCAGCGCGGCGGCGGCTGGAGCGGACGCCCGCCTAGACGGCGCCGCCCTGCAGCGCAACGTAGCGGGCGTTGAGATAGGGATAGGCCCGGACGGTGCGCTCGGGCAGGCCCTCCACGCGCACGGGCCGGCCGGCTGAGCGATCGACATGGGCGCGGGCGAGCGCGAGGCGCACCGCGCGCATGCCGGCGGGCGGCTGGCCTCCGATTTCCGCTGCAATCCGCTCCAGCAGCGCGTCCGCCTCCGTCTGCCGCCCTGCGTCGGCCAGCGCTTCGGCAAGGGAGGCGCCGATCCGCACATAATCCTCGGCGAGCGGACCTGTGAGCGCGCCGATCTGGCCGAAGGCCGCGTCCAGCTGCCGGACCGCGGCCATCCTGTCGCCCGCGCGCCCGGCGATCAGCCCGAGCATGGCGACGGCGCGGGCCGTATCCGGGCTGGTGCCCATCTCGGCGCTTTCCGCAATCACCTGACGCGCCAGGCGGCCGGCGGCGTCCGCATCCCCGCGCGCGAACAGCTCGAGATCCGCCAGCGCCATCATCACGATATGCCGACCCTGGGCAGAGACGGCGGGCCCGTCCATGGCGATGCGCGCCGCTTCGCGCTGGTGGCGATAGGCGGTTTCCACATCGCCGCGCCGCTGGGCCAGCTGCGACAGCTGGTGGTGGATGAAGAACCGGACGAACGGGCCGTCATCCGGATTGGCAGCGAGATAGGTGCGGGCCACCTTTTCTCCATGGGCGATGTCGGACGGATCGAGTGAGCTTTGCCCGATCTTCACGACGGACGAGACCCGGTCGAATGTATTGGCGCCCGGCCCGTTGGCGAAATCCAGCTCGATCTGGCGCAGGAGCGGCACGGCCTCGAGATCGCGGCCCAGGCGCGGCAGCATGCCCGCCAGCAGCTGCCGCCCCGCTTCCACGAGGATCGGGGGGCCGAAGGCGTCTTCCAGCCACGTTTCGAGCACAAGCGCTGCGGTTGCGAAGTCGTTGCGGTCGGCAAGCACCCGACCGAGCGCGAAGCTGGTGCCCGCGGCAAGATCGGGCGAAGCCTCCTTCGCATCCATCGCGGCCTGCCAGCGCTCCAGCAGGGCCGCCCGGTGCGCGCCGGCATCGATCGCGAAGCTGCGTTGCAGGAGATCGTTCGCAGCCGCCATGCCCCAGCTGTAGCCGTTGGTGCGTTCCAGCTGGAACTCCGCTCTGGCGAGTTCCTGGCGGGCTTTTTCGGCTTCGGCTTCGGCGGTTCGGGCGTAGGAGAGGCTGACGAGGATGCCGCCAACGAGTGCGGCGACGAATGCGGCTGCGAGTGCGCTGGCCATGGGAAAGCGGCGCACGAACTTGCCTGCCCGGTAGGCGGCGCCGCCGTTGCGCGCGGCGACCGGGCGATGTTCGCGCACCGCGCACACATCGTCGGCGAGCGCCTGCGCCGTTGGATAGCGATCTTCCGGCGTGAACGCCGTCGCCCGGCCG
>JBKBXK010000057.1:0-10675 GCA_046314095.1 Thermaurantiacus sp.
CTGGCCGGAAAGGCGCAGCTGCTGGCCATCGACGACGCCCTGGGGGATCTTGAGATCGATCGTCTTGCCGGAGCCGAGCGTGACCCGCTGCGGCGCGGCAATGGCGGCATCGCGGAACGGCACTTCCAACCGATAGCCGACATCGGCCCCCTTGCGCGGGCCGCCACGGGCGCCGCTTGCGCGCCCGGCCGCGCCGGTGGCGCGGCGCAGCTCCTCGCCGAACAGTTCCGCGAACAGGTCTGACGGATCGCCGCGAAAGCTGAACCCCTCGCCCGTCGACCAGCTCTGGTTGCCGCCGGCGCCGGCGTTTCCACCGGGCCGGCGTGCCTGCTGCCACGCCCGGGGATCGAACTGAGGCCCGCGCGGATTGCCGTCGCTGTCGATCTCGCCGCGGTCATAGGCGGCGCGTTTCTTTTCGTCGGAAAGAATGTCGTAGGCGGCTGTTACCGACTTGAACCGGTCAGCGGACCTGGGATTGTCCTTGTTGCGGTCAGGATGCAGCTCTTTGGCGAGCTTGCGATAGGCGCGCTTGATCGCTGCGGCATCGGCCGTTTTCGGAACGCCCAGAGTTGCATAGAGATCCGCCATGTGTCGCCGTCTAGCCTGAGCCCCTGCGGGTTGCACTGTTGCAAAAAGGTCACACCTATCTAGCCCTCCTCACGTGCTGCGGCAAGGGGGCCGCGTTGCCGGCGGGGGGCTGCGCGGTTAGTCGGGTGCGATGTCGTTGCGCCCGTTCGCCGAACCTTTCGATCGCTTCGCCGACTGGATGGCGGAAGCCGAGCGCACCGAACCCAACGACCCTAATGCCTGTGCATTGGCAACGGTTGCGACGGTTCCGCACGGCCTGCCCACGCCCGACGTGCGGACCGTGTTGTGCAAGCAGTGGGGGCCAGCCGGCTTCGTCGTCTACACCAATCTCGAGAGCGCCAAGGGGCGCCAGGCACAGGCCTGCCCGCGCGCAGCGCTCGGCTTTCACTGGAAGTCGCTGCGGCGGCAGGTGCGGCTGGCAGGCCATGTCGGCCGCGTTCCCGATGTGGACGCGGATGCCTATTTCGCAACCCGGCCACGCGCCAGCCAGCTTTCCGCCTGGGCGTCGCGCCAGTCGGAAACGATGCCGGATCGCGCCGCGTTCGAGGCCGCGCTTGCCGCGATGGACGCGCGCTTTCCCGATGCGGTGCCGCGCCCGCCGCACTGGTCCGGGCTGAACATCCATCCCGAGTGGCTGGAGTTCTGGGAGGATCGGCCCGGGAGGCAGCACCATCGCGAGCGCTATGACCGAAGCGGCGACGGCTGGACGGTGCGACTCCTCTATCCCTGAGTCGGCGTGCTACGGTCCCTCCCGAACCAACAGGAGGGAACGATGACCGAACGCTATGCCATTTTGCGGGACCTTTCGCGCGAACCTCTTGGCGGGCCCCTGAGCGGCGGGCTCGACGGGCCATTCGGCATGGCCGAACCCGGGCCGCCGCATCCCGCCCCGGTTGTCGAGGAAGCGGACCTCAGCCCGAAGGATCTTCGCGATGTGGCGCGGGAGACTGGCGTTGCAGCCGTCGCGCCCGACATGGAAATCATGCCGATTGCACCATTGGATACAGGCGAGGCGGAGGCCGGGCCAGCAGCCGGCGGGAACAGCTGGGGCATTGAGGCGGTGCTTGCGCACCAGTCGCCGTTCACCGGCCAGGGGGTGAAGGTTGCCGTGATCGATTCCGGGATCGATGCCGCGCATCCCGCGTTTCAGGGCGTCGATCTGGTGCAGCAGGATTTCTCCGGTTCCGGCGACGGCGACTCGAGCGGGCATGGAACCCATTGCGCCGGAACGATCTTCGGGCAGGACGTTGGCGGCACGCGCATCGGGGTCGCCCGCGGCGTCGACCGGGCGCTGATCGGCCGGGTCTTCGGGACCGCCGGGGGCGGAAGCTCGCTGACCCTTTACCAGGCGATGCAATGGGCAGCCCAGGGAGGGGCCAACATCATCTCCATGTCGCTTGGATATGATTTCGTGGGCATGGCGAACCGGCTTGAGCAGCGCGGGTTCGCGAGGCCGGCGGCGGTTTCGGCTGCGATGAGCGCGCTTGTCGCCAATCTCCGCTTTTTCGACCGGCTGATGGCCATGCTGAAGGCCAGCCAGTTCATGGGCATCGACACGCTGGTGATCGCGGCCTCTGGCAACGAAAGCAACCGGCCGAGCTTTGAGGTAACGGCAGCCCTTCCGTCCGCTGCCGATGGCGTGGTGTCGGTTGGGGCAGTCGGCCCGGCGTCGGGAGGCGTCCATCCGGTCGCGCGCTTTTCGAACGCCAATCCCAATGTGGTTGCCCCCGGTGTCGATGTCGTTTCCGCGCGGGCCAATGCGCCCGGCCTTGTCGCCATGTCTGGAACCAGCATGGCGACGCCGCACGTGGCCGGCATTGCCGCGCTGTGGTGGCAGGCGATCGCAAGCGCTGCCCCCGGGCTTCCCGTGGCCCCGCGCGTGGCGGACAGGTTGCGGGCCGGCGCCCGGCGCAATCTTCTTGGAAGCCCCGACGATCCCGGAGACTATGGCGAAGGCCTGGTGACGGCACCGCTGGCCTGACGCCGAACGCCCCTGCTGCGAGCGGCCCGCGGTTTCTGCCAGCCGACGCCCGCCTAATAGGCGTTCTGGGTTTCGAAGAGCGCGAAGAAGGTGCGGATCAGGATGTAGATATCGAACGAAACCGACCAGTTCTCGATATAGTGGAGATCATGGTCGAGGCGCTTCACGAGCTTGTCCTCGGTATCGGTCTCTCCGCGGAAGCCACAGACCTGCGCCCAGCCGGTGATGCCCGGCTTGACCTTGTGCCGCGCCGCATAGGTGACAACGACGTCATGGAACAGCCGGCCCCCGGCCCGCGTGGAGGGCGCATGCGGCCTTGGCCCCACGAGAGACATGTCACCGGCGACCACATTGAACAGCTGTGGCAGTTCATCGATGGAGGTGCGGCGGAGGATGGCCCCGACCCGCGTGATGCGCTTGTCATCCCGGGTGGCCTGGGTGATCCCGTCGGTCTCGCAGCGATCATGCGTCATGGTGCGGAACTTCCAGACGCGGAAAAGCTGGTTGTTGAAGCCCTCGCGCGGCTGCCGGAAAAAGATCGGCCCCGGGCTGTCGAGCCGGATGGCAACCGCCGCCAGGAGCATGATGGGCCAGAGCACGGCCAGTATCAGGAGCGACAGGACGAGATCCTCGGCGCGCTTGATGATGGCATCCGTGCCCGAGATGGGCCGCTCGAAGAGGGTGAGGACGGGAAGCTCGCCAAGCAGCACCAGCGGGCGGTGCGCGAAGGCGAAGTTCGCCATGTCCGGCGCAAGCCGGATGCGGACGGGCGTGAGTGCGAGCTTCGAGACGACCTGCTGGATCCGCTCTTCTGCGGACCACGGAAGCGCCACGATCACCTGCTCGATCAGCCCCTCGCGGATCATGGCGACAAGATCCTCGGAAGTGCCGAACACCGGCAGATCGTCGACAAGCACCGGCACACGACCGTCGCGACGGTCGTCGAAGAAGCCGACGAGGGAGATGGTGAGCTTGCTGTTCCCGCGGATATACTGGGCAAGACGCTGCCCCTGCGAGGAGGCGCCATAGATGGCGGTTCGGACATCGAACACGCCCTGGCCCTTCAGGCGCCGGATCCAGAGGGTCATCGCCGCCCGGCTCCCGACCAGCATCACGCCGGATGTCACGAACCAGGTGAATGCCCAGCCGCGCGAGAAGTCTGCCGAGACCTTCAGCATGAAGCCCATGGTGATGAGGAACAGGGCCGACATGACCCAGGCCGAGACGACCCGCTGCCACGCACGCCGGAGCGAGAAATGCGCATCGATATCATAGGCGCCGACGATTTCGGCGATCAGCGCGAACAGGAGCGCGCCGCCAAGGATGGTTCGCCCATAGTCATTGGCCGACCGATCGCCGATGACATCGCCCCAGAGGTAATACGCGACCCCGCCGGCGAACAGCACGGTGATGATTTCCACCACACGTACGGTGAGGACGATGATGTCGATCGGCACGGCCGATCGGCCGGCCGTGTCCGTGGCCTGCGCCTCCACCCGCTGCTTCAGCTCGTTCAAGCGCGGCGCCCCCGCACGCAGTGCGCCTTCGGAGCGTCGGAACCGGACCCGTCGCCGGGCACCAGCCGTGCATTCACCACGACGGCTTGTTGCGCTGCGCTGGCTGAACGGGTAGCGCCACTGGAACTGTCGACACGAAGAACAGCATCGAGCCGCGGAGCGTCTGAGGGATGGAAACCATCTATGACTGGGTGACGGTGGGCATCTTCGCGGGCCTCATCGTGCTGTTCCTGCAGCGTTCGACCGGCCCGGTGCGCGACCAGATGTGGCCCTATCTCGCCGCGTCCGTCTTCTGCGCCGGCCTGAATCAGGTCGGCAACAAGGCCATCGAGGACCAGAATCTGCTTCTGCACGGGGTGACGGTGGCGGGTCTTTTGGGCACGCTCTATTTCATTCATCATTTCCTGCGGCCGTTCGGCGGCACTGAGGACTGAAAACGCGCAGCGGGGACCGCTCGCGCGCCCGCGGAACCATCCGCGCAAGTCCCCTTTCTGTTGCATTCGCTGCATCGCCTGTCCGTTCAGATGCGTTCACCAACGCCTACAACCAAGCCGAGATGCCCGCTGCCACGCGCTTGCAGCGGGAGTCGGCAGCGCGCCTCAGGTTTCCGCCGTGGCCGCCTTCATCGTTTCGGCAACCGGGCGGCCGACGAGCGCCGGCCAGATCAGCGGGTCGGACGCCGTGATCATCTCCTGCGCAAACTCTTCTAGTTCGGCGAACACGTCCGGGGTCGGCTCGGCCACGGTCGACATGCGCACCAGCACCCCGTCGGACACATAGCCCTGAAGCGCGGTCCGGATCTTGGCGTTGCGCTGCTCGTGCGAGTTGGTTGGCAGAAAATCGCCGATCCGGGTCCAGTAGAGGATCGGTTCGATCCGCTGGCTGTTGCGCGCAACCAGCGCGCGCATCGGCACGGGTGCGCCACCGGGCATATCGACCAGCACCTTGCGCGAGCCGCCCACCTGGAATCCGATTGCCGTGTAGCAGACTTCCGGGCGATGCAGCTGCAGCCGGTCTGACTGGGTATCGCCATAGGCGATGACCAGCATCACCGGCATCCGCGTGCGGCTGGTGTAGAGCCGGCTCACTGTCTCGCTGTAGAGCATGGCCGCGAGGCTGTTCTCGTCCTCCCGAGGCAGGATCATCGCGTTCGACGGCATCACTTCCCAGCCGCCGAACTCCAGCGGGATCAAATCCTCGAACAGCTTGTCCCCGCGCAGGATCAGCTGGTTGCGTGGCTCCAGCGCGAACGCGCCGCCCGCAGAGGCGAGGAGGAGGCTCCCGAGGAGCGCGTCACGCCGTCTGAGCACGATTGCCTCCCAGCCAGTTGCGGAGCGGAGTCATGAGCTTGTCCACGAGGAAGATGAACAGCAGCGCCGAGGTGAAGGTGACCATGCCGGCAAAATCGTGAAGATAGCCCTGCGCCGCCTCGTCACCCAGATAATAGGTGATGAGAACAAGGCCGATGACGCGCACCACATTGGCCGCAATGGCCACCGGCACGACAAACGCCGCCAGCAGCAGCGCGTAGCGCCAGGACGCGTTGTGGAGCAGATAGACATAGAGCAGACCGACCGCGAGCAGGCTGATGATGGAGTTGAGGCCGGCACAGGCATCTTCCACCAGCAGCTGGTACTGCGCGATGTAGAGGGTCACGCCCTCGTGAATGATCGGATAGCCGAGATTCCTGAGGATGGCTGTCGACGCCTCGGACACGAAGATCTTGAGCGGCTGGGTGACACCATCGAGGAGCCAGCCCGGCCACGGGATCAGAAAGCCCGAGTAGAGGATCGGGAACCAGAGCTTCAGGATCACGCGATGCCCAACGAAGGCGTAGCCGATCGACAGAAGTCCGAGAAGGACCGCCGCCACCTCCACCGACAGGAAGTCCAGCGCGCGCCCGAAGGCATAGAAGGCGCCTGCAATCGCCAGCCCCAGCGCGGCGAGCCAGAGCATCCCCTCTTCGGCCTGTGCGGCAATCATGTCTTTCTGGCGCCAGATCAGCCAGATCACCATGGCAAGGACGAGTGGCCCGTGCACCCCCTCCTCGCGCGACCAGTGCGTCTGCGCTAGCGCGATCAGGCTGGGAATGGTCCAGATCAGGATGCCGATGGCCACGAGCGGGCTGCGGCGCAACGTCTGCACCAGCCGCGACTGCCCGATCCCGCTTTCCGCCTTCATCGGAACACCATGTCTCCGCCTGTGCCGACCCCCTGGTGGATCTATTGATACATGTTGAGGACCGAGCCGATGATGCTGGCCCGCGCGGCGCCAAGCTGCTCGGTGAGCACCTGGAGATCGCGCACGTAGGAGTTGTTGCGGCGCGCCACGACCAGCGCGTAGCCGAGGACACCTGCAACCGACAGCGCGTCGGCGTTCTCGTTCGCGGGCGCGCTATCGAAGATGGCCACGTCGAACTCGCGGAGGAGGATATCCACTCCGGCGCGAAAACGCGCGCCCGACAGCAATTCCTGGGGGCGCGCCACAGGTGGCCCGGCAGGGATGATCGAAAGGTTCGGCAGCACGTCGGCATAGATGATGCGCTCGGGCCGGCTTGCCTGGAGACCCAGGAAGGTGGCGAGGCCCGGCCCGGCCGGCTCGATCCCGAAGATGGCATCGATCCGCGGCGTGCGGAGGTTTGCATCGACGAGGAGTGTCTTGATGCCGACCTGCGCCAGCGCAACCGCAAGGTTGGCGGCGATGTAGGAGGCGCCGGAGCCCTCCGTTGCCCCCGTCACGGCAAATCCACGCCTGCCCGTGTCGATATGCTGGGAGATGACCTGCGTCCGCAGAAGCCGGATCGCCTCGGCCCGAGGGGAGGTGGGATCCGAGAGGACGATGATCTCGTCCGACACGGAACCGACCGGCTGGAGACGTGGGCCAACCGTGCGCCGCAGCCGCGCCTCGGCCATTGCAATGTCGGCAGGCGTCGCAAGCGCAAGACTGATCGCGGCATTGTCGAAGTCCAACCCGGTCTCGGCCTGATGCGCGGCCACGAGAGCCGTCTGCTCCTCTGTCAACATGCCAGAACGACGAAGCACATCGCCAGCCGGAACCAGCGCGCGCGATTCGGATGGTTCAACCTCTGCAGCGGCGTCGAGAACGGCCACGTCGTGATCGCCGGCGGCGTGTGCCGCATCGGTCACGAACTCGCCGTGGGCCTCGGAGGGCTGACCATCGCCGTCGACTTTGAGGGAAGGGGCGCTATCGGGGTCCGGCGCGCCATCCGCACCGGTCGCGGGCTCCTGTTCGGCCGGATCCTCGGCACGGTTTCGCTCGGTCATGTGTCAGATCGCCTGCGGAAGGGTTTCGCCGACCTGCTGCCGGTCGTCCCGGCGCAGCAGGCGCTTGAGCCATGCCTTGACCGGGCCGGGCGGTGGCGCACCGACGACGGCGAGGACCGGAGCGCCGGTCGCGAAGACCAGATCTTCGGGACCACGAACCCGCCGCGCCAGAAACTCGGTGATAAGCGCGGTCAACACGCCAAGGCCAAGACCGGCGACCGCCCCGAGGATCAGGATCTGCGGGATATTCGGATACTCCGGAGTCGTGCTGCCGACCGGGTCCCCAAGCGCGGAGATGCCAACCGTGGGCACATCGGCCTGGACCCGCAGCTTGGCCGCCGCCTGGACCGAATCATCATATTGCTGGCGCCGCAACTGGACCTCGCGCTCCAGCCGGATCAGCTCGTCGATCAGCGGGCGCCGCTGCAGGACCTTGTTATACTGGTCCGCAACCTGGCGCTCGAGCTGGCCGATCGACGCCTGGCCCACACCGCGGCTGACCTGGGCGACACGCGACCGGTTGCTCGCCTCGGCTGCTGCCAGCTGCTTCTGCAGCAGGGCGCGCCGCGCCTCGATGGCCTTGTACGACGGGTGATTCGGCCCGAGCCGCTCGCCTGCCTGGATGAGCGCATCCTCGATGGTCACGATCTGCATCTTGATCTGGTCCACGACCGGATCGTTTGCCATGCGGCCCGCGGCCACCACGTCGCTCGCACCAGCCGCCCCCCGGGCCTGCTGCAGCGAGGCCTGAAGCGCGTTCAAGGCCGCTGTCTCGCTGTCGACGCCGCCGACCATGACGATGTTGTTTTCGCGCATGAACTCCGAACTGCGCGATTCGGCCAGTTCGAGATCCCGCTTCGCCTTGTCGGCCTGGACCAGATAGAATTCGCCGGTCCTTGCCGCCATGTCCGTGCGAAGGCGCAAGGCGGCGTCGAGATAGGCAGACCGCACTGCCTCCACCACGCGCCGGCCCTGCACCGGATTGTTGCTGGTGTAGACGATCTCCATCACCGAGCCTGCCGGCACGCGAACGGAGATGTTCCGCGCGACCGACTGCCCGACCCAGCGACGGATGCCGCCATCGAGGTCTGACCGGCCGGACCGCTCGTAAGCGGCAATGGTGCCGGGATCGGTGGCCAGCCCAAGCTGGTCGACGACCTGGCCCATCACCCGCATATCCTTGATCAGCTCGACCTGGGTGCCGATGAAGGTTCCCATTTCCCGGCCTGAGACGCCGAGCCCGGTCAGCGCATCCCGGTTGTTCAGCTCGAAAAACACGCGGGCTGTCGCCGGATAGCGCTTGGGCAGGGAGTTGCCGACGATTGCGGCCACGCTGAAAGTCGCAAGGAAGATCGCGAGGATCATCCACTTGCGCGCGTAGAGAATGCGCAGAAACTGGACGAGGCTCATCTGATCACGTTCCTCCTAGAACCTACTGGAGTGGGTCGACGCATCGTCAGAACATCCGCTGCCGGACGGTGATCACATCTTCCGCCTGCACGACCTCGCTGTCGTTCACCCGCATATCCTTGCCATCCCGCCGCAGCACATAGCGGCTGGACGCGCCAGGCCTTGGACCGCCGGCCCCGGCGATCAGCTGGCCAACCGTCATCCCGGGACGCATCGGATAGGCCCCGGGCCGACCGACAGCACCGAGCAGGAAGACCCGTTCCGCCTCGGGAATGAACACAGTGTCATCCGGATTGAGCACGATATCGGCCTCCGGCACGCCGCGGGCGAGATCGTCGACCTCGATCGTCAGTTCCTGCCCGTCAGCCGCGCGGCGCACGATCACATGGTTGGCGCCATCGCCACGCACCCAGCCGCTCCGCAGAAGCACATCGAGCAGCCGGTTGGACCGGTCCAGCGGCACAAGCGTCGGCCGGCCGGCGCGCCCGGAAACGCGCACGAACTTGCTGTTGTACTCGCGGACCTCGACGTTGACGATCGGATCGCGAAGATAGTCGCCCGCAACCAGCCGCTCCCGCACCTCGTCGATGAGTTGCAGGACAGTCTTCCCGGCGGCCTGCACAGTCCCGATGAGAGGCATCACGATGGTGCCGTCGGGCTTGATCTTGGTGGTGACGTTGAACTCCTGCTGGCCATAGACCAGCACTGTCACGACATCATCCGCGCCCAGCACATAGGCTCGCGGAGTCTCGTCCGCGGCGGCTGGCGTGGCGAAAGCAACAAGGCAGGCGACGAGCGCCAGACACGCGCCTCTCACCACTCTCCAGAAGGTTGGGCCAGCCTCGCCAGCGGGGCGACCCATCGAAAAGTCCCGTGTCATCTCCACACCATGTCTCCGTGGCCCGGCGTCGCCGCGCCCGATGCTGATCCCAGGTCGGCGTTCCTGTTCACGAGAACCTGTGCGCTCCGACCTGAACCGCGCATGTTCCCGCCCCCGGAGGCAGCCCCAATGCCGGAGAAACGTCGCTGTCGCAATGGAGAAGGCGCCGTCATCCCCTGATGCACAGGGGGTTTACGGCCCGTTTCACACTGTTTTTCACTCCGGCGCGCGCATCCCGGCCCGGAGTGGCCCGATCTCTGTGAGCCGAATCAGAAAGAAGTCCCGAGGGTGAGCGATATGGTCGTCGCATCGGTATCGAACGCCGTCCGATTCGATGAGCGGGTGACGTAGTTGACGTTGAGCGATGCCGCGATGATCCGCAGCAGCCGGGTGCGGGCGGAGGCGAACAGCCGGTCCACGGTCGTGTCGGCGCCCACGAACTCCGGCGGAATCTGCGGGTTGGAGCGGTTATCCCGCTCCTGGCGGCCGTAGCCGGCATTGAGGCTGAGATTCGGGCCGGCCCGATAGCTCACGACAGCCGTGATACTGTCGATGACTGCGGCATTGGCGAACCGCCCGTCGCCGCCGCTCACCGAACGGCCGAAGGAAAGGGTCGCGCCAAGCCGGCCGCTGCTGTAGTTGGCAGCCAGACTCCAGCTGAGGCCATCAAAGCCGGGCTGGAACGGCGAGTTGGACGTGATCTCCGACCAGCCCAGCGAACCGGAAACGCTGAGGAAGGGGCCCAGGCGGTACCGCAGGAACCCGCCCACGGTCACAAACTCGTTCTTCACCGTTTCGCCGGTGAGAAGGTTGATCTGATTGGGAAAGCTGGCCTCGGACCAGCTGGCGCTGACGCCGAGGAGGCCCGCGATGCCGATCGGATGGCCAATCGATCCGTTGACGCCGACGCTGTTCGAGTTGGCGAACTGCCGGTTCCCGCCATCGTAGCGGAAACGGCCCGTGGAAGCGCCGAACGAGGTGACAAACCGGCCCGGCGCGTTGCAGCTTATGCCGA
>JBKBXK010000058.1:0-10528 GCA_046314095.1 Thermaurantiacus sp.
AAGGCAGTGCTGCTTTCGTTCCGGCTCAACCCGATGGAGCGGGTGCCGGGCGGTCCGGCCGGCGCTGCGTGGTGGGACAAGGTGCCGCCGAAGACTGCAGGCTGGACCGATGGGCGATTCGCCGAGGCAGGATTTCGCATGGTGCCGGGAGCCGTCGTGCGCCACGGCGCCCATGTCGCAGCGGGCGCAGTGCTGATGCCCTCATTCATCAACATCGGCGCCTTCGTCGGCCCCGGAACGATGGTGGACACCTGGGCCACGATCGGCTCCTGCGCGCAGCTGGGCGCCGACTGCCACATTTCCGGCGGCGTTGGTATCGGCGGGGTGCTTGAGCCGTTGCAGGCCGCACCGGTCATCATCGAGGACCATGTCTTCATCGGCGCGCGGTCCGAAGTGGCCGAGGGTGTGATCGTAGAGGAAGGCGCCGTCATTTCCATGGGGGTGTTCCTGGGCGCGAGCACGAAGATCATCGACCGCGAAACGGGCGAAATCTTCCAGGGGCGGGTGCCCGCCTGGTCAGTCGTGGTGCCGGGCAGCTTGGCGGGAAAGCCTCTGCCCGACGGGACACCCGGTCCGGGCCTCGCATGTGCCGTGATCGTCAAGCGCGTTGACGCGCGCACCCGCTCCAAGACAGCCATCAATGATCTTCTGAGGGACTGACAGAGACTTGCGAACGGCGCGCGGCTGAGGCAGCTATGTGGCGGTATCGAGGGGAATGGCGATGCAGGTGAGGCTTTCGGGATTTCGGGCGCGCCTGGTTCCGGCAATCGCTGTCATGACGCTTGCCCTGCCGCAGGCGGCCGCACCGCCCGCCATGGCGCAGAAACAGATGACGCCGACCGGCGTCTGGCAAAGCCCGGGCGGCAACACCCGGCTTCGCATCGCGCCCTGTGGTCAGCAGCTGTGCGGGCAAGTCGCTTGGGCGAGCCCGCAGGCCAAGGCCGACGCAGCCCGCGCTGGCCACGACAATCTTGTTGGAATGCAGCTGTTCGAGCAGTTCAGCCGGACCGGGCCCAACACCTTCGAGGGCCGGGTGTTTGTTCCCGACCTCAATCGCCACTTCAACGGTCGCCTGACCATGAGCGGGCCGCGCACCATCGAGGTTCGCGGATGTATCGCCGGCCGGGTCGGTTGTCGGACAGACACCTGGACGAAGGTTGGCTGAGTCCTCAGCCGGGCCGAACGCCGCAGACTAGACGAAGACCTCCTGCCGGAAGAACTCCTGCATCGCTGCCCAGGAGCGATGGTCCGTCCGCTCATGATAAATGACGCCGGGCAGGATCGAGCCATCGGCCTCGGGGTTCGTGAAGCTGTGCATGGCACCGGTGTAGGCAATCGTCTGGCAATCCGCACCCGCGGCGGCCATTTCGGCAAGGAATCCGTTCAGCTGCTCATGCGGCACCAGAGGATCTTCCGCGCCATGACAGGCGAGCACCTTGGCGCGTACCTTGCCGGCCTCGGCTGGCGTGGGCGTGTCGAGCGCGCCGTGAAAGGAGACGACCCCGAACACGTCGGGATTGCCGCCGCGGGCCAGTTCAAGAACGGTCGAACCACCAAAGCAATAGCCGATCGCAGCGATACGGCCGTCACATTTTTCGTGGGCCTTCAGCGCGGAAACGGCCGCACCCGCCCGCGCACGAAGCGCCGGACGGTCGGCCAGCCACCGGCCGATAATCTCGAACGCTTCCGGGGGTGCCGCGGGAATGTGCCGGTCACCGAAAATGTCGGCAGCCAGCGCGACATAGCCAAGATCCGCCAGCATCGCGACGCGCCGTTTCACCTGATTGCCCAGACCCCATGCCTCGTGCACGGCGACCACGCCTGGCCACGGGCCGGCGCCGTGTTTCGCCGGGTCCGGCAACGCGATCTCGCCGCGGCAGATCTGCTCGCCATCCTGGTAGACATATTCCTCGGCCATGATCCTTTCCCTTTCTGACCTCGAGCGATCCTGGAAAAACGGAATCAGTCATTCGGCGCAAAAGCCTTGCCAGCCGAATGCCAGAGCGCCTCCGTCGGATGTGGGGCGGTCCGCAACCCGGCCCGCACCACGGCCGTCAGACCTGGCCCAGCATATGCTCCGCCGACGACAGCTGAAACTGCCCACCCTCCTCGACGAACAGGTGGGTGATGACCCCATCCTTCGCAACGAGGCTGTAGCGCTGCGAGCGCTTGCCCATGCCAAAGCCGGTCGCATCCAGCACCAGTCCCATTGCTTCGGCAAAGCTGCCGTTTCCGTCTGCCAGCATGGTGACCTTGCCCTCGACGCCCGACGACTTCCCCCAGGCAGCCATGACAAACGCATCGTTGACGGACACGCAGGCGATCTCGTCGATGCCCTTGTCCTTGAGCGCCTGGGCATGCTCCACGAAGCCGGGCAGATGCTTGGCCGAGCATGTGGGCGTGAACGCTCCGGGGACCGCGAAGAGGGCGACGGTTCGTCCGGCAAAGAAATCCGCCGTCGACACCGGCTGCGGCCCCTCGGCAGCGATCTTTACAAGCGTTGCATCCGGAATCCTGTCCCCGACCGAAACCGCCATTGCTGTCCTCCCGCTGTTGCTGCTGCACCGTCTGTGGCAGCCAGATGTGACGATTCGTCGTTAACGAGGGGTGGAGTGACCGTCCAGCGCTGTTCAGGCGCCCAAGCCCCAGCTATGCTCTTCCAGATGCATGCGCCCTATCTCTCGGGCCAGTATCTTCTGGCTATGCCGGGTATCGGTGACCCGCGCTTTGAAAACTCCGTAATCGCCATGTGCGCGCATGATCCCGCCGGTGCGCTCGGTATCTGCGTGCATGCGGAAATCGAGGATCTGACCGTACCCGACCTGATGCGCCAGCTCGAGCTGGATCCGGGGCAAACACCGGAGACGCCAGTGCTGATGGGTGGGCCGGTGGAGCCCCAGCGCGGGTTTGTCCTGCACACGCCCGACTGGGGCGGGCAGGATACGATGTTCGTTGCCGGCCGCTGGGCGCTTACCGGCACCCTCGACGTGCTGCGCGCAATTGCGGGAGGCGAAGGGCCGCGGCGCTGGCTGGTTGCGCTGGGCTATGCCGGCTGGGGCGAGGGTCAACTCGATGCAGAGTTGGCGCTGCACGGCTGGTTCTCGACCGAGGGTACAGACCGGCTGCTCTGGGAAACGGATTCCAACCGCCGCTGGGCGCAAGGCTTTGCGCTGAGCGGCGTCGAGGTGGGCCTCCTCTCCGCGACCGCCGGCCGGGCCTGAGCCGCGTCGGCCGTTCCGCCGCCCAGCAGCTTGCCAACCCTCCGCCGCCCGCCTAGAGGGGCGGGCTTCGAGTGGAACCGCCCGGCCAGTACGGGCTGCCGCGGCGGTTCGCAATCGGCCCCAAAGCCGACCAATCACCCAGGTGCCACGCGGGCGGCCGCAGTGGCCCGAAGGAGCCGAAAATGCCCAAGATGAAGACCAAGAGCGGGGTCAAGAAGCGATTCAAGATCACCGCCACCGGCAAGGTCGTGCACGGTGTCGCTGGAAAGCGGCACCGGCTGATCAGCCATAGTGGAAAATATATCCGCCAGAACCGTGGCACCTCGGTTCTCTCCGAAGCCGACACACCCACCGTAAAGCGGTGGGCGCCCTACGGCCTGAAATAGGAGGAGCGGAATCATGGCACGTGTCAAACGTGGTGTCACCACCCGCGCCAAGCACAAGCGTGTTCTGGAACAGGCCAAGGGCTATTATGGGCGGCGCAAGAACACCATCCGCGCGGCCCGTCAGGCCGTGGAAAAGGCCGGGCAATACGCCTATCGCGACCGCCGGGTAAAAAAGCGCTCGTTCCGGGCGCTCTGGATTCAGCGCATCAACGCCGGGGTGCGCGAAGAGGGACTCACCTATGCCCGCTTCATGCACGGCGTGAAGCTCGCGGGGATAGAGCTCGATCGGAAGATACTTGCCGATCTCGCCATGAACCAGCCGGAAAGCTTCAAGGCCATCGTGGCGCAGGCCGCGCAGGCTCTTGAGGTGGAGCCGGCCTGACCATCCGGGCCCCGTCCTGACGGGCGGGGCCTTTGCCTGTTGCACAGGTTTTCGGGGCACCAGATGTGACCGACGAGGTGGAGAGCCTGCGCATTCGCCTGACCGAAGCGGCGGCGGCGGCGGGAGATCTTGCGGAGCTCGATGCCGTGCGGGTTGAAGCGCTCGGCAAGCAGGGTGCCATCACCCGGCTCCTCAAAGCGCTGGGGAGCCTTTCGCCCGAGGAGCGGGTGGCGGTCGCACCGAGATACCAGGCGCTGCGTCAGGATGTGGCGACGGCAATCGAGGCGCGGCGGACCGCGTTGGCTGACGCCGCTCTGGAAGCCCGGCTTGCGGTCGAATGGATGGACATGTCGCTGCCCCCGCCGCGCACAGCAACGGGTTCCATCCATCCCGTCAGCCAGGTGATGGATGAGCTTGCGGAGATCTTCGCGGACCTCGGCTTCGCAGTCGCCGAAGGGCCGGAGATCGAAGACGACTGGCATAATTTCACCGCGCTCAATATCCCTCCGGAACATCCGGCCAGGGCCATGCACGACACATTCTACGTGAAACGGGCGAACGCATCGCGAGATGGTGACGCGGGGCGGCTGCTGCTGCGCACACATACCTCGCCTGTCCAGATCCGGACGATGACTTCCGCGCCGCCCCCGGTCCGGATCATTGCGCCCGGCCGGGTTTATCGCTCGGATTCCGATGCCACCCACACGCCGATGTTCCACCAGGTGGAAGGGCTTGTGATCGACCGCGACATTCACATGGGCCATCTGCGCTGGACGCTGGAGACGTTCCTGAAGGCCTTCTTCGGCCTTGAGGAACTCGTGCTCCGTTTCCGCCCATCCTACTTTCCGTTCACGGAGCCTTCGGTCGAGGTGGACGTGGGCTGCTCGTGGGCAGGCGATCGGCTGACCATTGGCGGCAGCGCCTCCTGGCTGGAGGTTCTGGGCGCCGGGATGGTCCACCGCAAGGTGCTTGAGAACTGTGGTCTTTCCGCGGCCGAATGGCAGGGCTTTGCCTTCGGTTGCGGCATCGACCGGCTGGCGATGCTGAAATACGGCATGACCGACTTGCGGGCATTCTTCGATGCCGATCTGCGCTGGCTGCGCCACCATGGTTTCCGCGCGCTTGATGTGCCGACGATCTCGGGCAGTCTCGCATGAAGGTCCCGCTGTCCTGGCTGCGACGTCACCTCCAGACCGATGCGTCTGCCACCGAGATTGCCGATGCGTTGACCGGGCTCGGGCTCGAGGTGGAAGCGGTAGAGAATCCGGCCGCGAAACTCCAGCCTTTCACCATCGCCCGGGTGCTTTCGGCCGAGCGCCACCCGCAGGCAGACAAGCTGCAGGTGTTGCGTGTCGAGACTGGGTCGGGAGGACCGGTGCAGGTGGTGTGCGGGGCACCGAACGCGCGCGCAGGTCTCGTCGGCGTCTTCGCTGCGCCGGGCACGCATGTGCCGGGCATTGACCTCACGCTGAAAGTGGCAAGCATCCGCGGCGTCGAATCGCACGGCATGATGTGCTCGGCGCGTGAACTCGAGCTCGGCGAGGATCATTCCGGCATCATCGATCTTCCGGAGAACGCGCCGGTTGGCACCGTCTATGCGCAATGGGCCGGCCTTGACGATCCCGTGCTCGACGTCGCCATCACCCCCAACCGGCAGGATTGCATGGGCGTTCATGGCATCGCCCGCGACCTGGCCGCTGCCGGGCTTGGCACGTTGCGCCCGGTCGCTGCCCCGCAGTTTCTCGAAACTGGGCCCTGCCCGATCCCGATTGCGACCGAGGATCCGGAGGGGTGCCCCGCCTTCTTCGCCCGCGCCGTTGTGGGAGTCCGCAATGGCCCCTCGCCGCCATGGTTGCAGGATCTTCTGGTGAAGGCCGGCCTTCGCCCGATTTCGCTGCTTGTCGATATCACCAACTACATGACAATCGGCTTCGGCCGGCCGCTCCACGTGTACGACATGGCAAGGCTGAGCGGTGGACTGACCGCGCGGCGTGCCCGGCGCGGTGAGTCGCTGCTCGCGCTGAACGGCCGCACCTACATGCTGGACGAGACGATGACCGTGATCGCAGACGAGGTTGCTGTCCACGATATTGGCGGCATCATGGGCGGCGAGGAAACCGGTGTTACCGAAAGCACCACGGACGTGCTGATCGAGGCCGCCTTCTTCGACCCGGCGCGCGTGGGCGCCACTGGCCGTGCGCTCAACATCGTCTCAGACGCCCGCGCCCGCTTCGAACGAGGGGTGGACCCTGGCTTCCTTGGCCCTGGACTGGACATTGCAACTGCCATGGTCCTCGACCTCTGCGGCGGCGCGGCGAGCGAGATGGCGGCGGCAGGAGCACCGCCTCCAACAGCGCGCAGCATGGCCTTCGATCCGGCAATCACCGCCAAGCTATCGGGTCTCGACGTGTCGGCGGACGACCAGCGGCAGTTGCTTGAGCGGCTTGGCTTCCCGGTCACCGAGAGCTGGAACGTCGGCGTCCCGACGTGGCGGCGGGACATCGATGGCCCGGCTGACCTTGTCGAAGAAGTGGTGCGCCTCGCGGGAATTGACCACATTCCTTCGGTGTCCTTGCCTCGGGCCGATGGCGTTGCAAAACAGACCGCCACGCCTGCGCAGCGGCTCGCGTCACGGGTGCGGCGGATCCTCGCTGCCCGCGGGCTTCACGAGGCCGTCACGTGGAGCTTCGTGTCCGAGGCCGAGGCCGCTCGCTTCGGGACGCCACACTACAGGCTGGAGAACCCGCTTTCCGCGGAGCTCGCCGTGATGCGCCCCTCGCTGCTGCCGGGCCTCGTGGCAGCCGCAAAGCGCAACCTCGATCGCAGCCAGGCGTCGGTGCGGTTGTTCGAAATTGGCCGCCGCTACCTTGCCGAGGGCGAGCGACCGACAGCAGCCATCCTGCTGGCCGGCAACACGGCGCCTCGCCATTGGGCCAGCGGCAAGGCTCAATCGGTCGATGCCTTTGCTGCCAAGGCTGAAGTGCTGACCCTGCTCGAAGAGGCCGGCGTTCCTGTCGCACGCCTCCAGACGCGCCAGCCGGCAGGCGATGTCTATCATCCGGGCCGGTCGGCGCAGCTTCTGCTTGGCAGAACGCTGTTGGCAGAGTTCGGTGAACTCCACCCGCGGCTGCTCGGCGAAACCGACATCGACGCAGCCGTCGCGGCCGCGGAAGTGTTCCTCGACGCACTGCCACCCCGCCGGAACGGTGCGAGGCCCTACCGGCCATCGGCCTACCAGCCGGTCGCGCGCGATTTCGCCTTCCTCGTACCCGAAGATCTCCCAGCGGAACGGCTGCTCGCAGCCGTTGCAAAGGCGGCCGGGGAACTGGCGACCGATATTTCAGTGTTCGATCGGTTCGCCGGTCCGGGGGTAGAAGGCGGCCAGGTGAGCCTCGGAATCGCGGTGACGTTGCAGGCGTCTGACCGAACACTCTCGGAAGCCGAGATCGAGACGGTCTCTGCCGCGATCGTGGCCGCCGCCAAGGCCCTCGGCGCAACCCTGCGCGGCTGATCCTCAGCGGCCCGTGAAGGCGGCGGGCCGCTTCTGTAGGAATGCCATCACGCCTTCGGCGAAGTCGTTGCTGCGCCCGGCGTGAAGCTGGTTCAATCGCTCCACCATCAGCGCCTCGGTCAGCGTTTTGTCGAGACAGTCCCGGATGCCGTGCCGGATCAGCGAAAGCGCCTTCGTTGGCCCCCTCGCCAGCCGCTGCGCGACCGCCTTGGCTTCGTTTGCCAGCGATTCGTCATCGACAACTTTCCAGATCATTCCCCACTCGGCCGCCGTCTCGGCCGAAATGCGCTCGCCCAACATCATCATCGCTTGCGCGCGCGCCTTGCCGGCCAGCCGCGGGAGCAGCCAGGTGGAGCCAACATCCGGCACCAGCCCGATGTTGACGAAGGCCTGCAGAAAATAGGCGGAGCGGGCAGCGACCACGATGTCGCCGGCCAACGCATAGGAACAACCCGCACCCGCAGCCGGGCCATTCACCGCGGTCACCAACGGCACGGGCAGCGCGAACAACCGCTCCAGCAGCACGTTGAAGTGCGTCTCGAGCACCTTGCCGGCATCGACCGGTCCTTTCCCTGCCACGCCGCCGGCTCCTCCGCCGGAGAGGTCGGCCCCGCTGGAAAAGCCCCGCCCGGTGCCCGTGAGCACAAGACAGCGGGCACTGCTGATGCCGTCCCGGATCTGGTCCACCGCGTCGATCATTTCCTGAATCACGCCGACATGGAGTGCATTCAGCCGCTCAGGACGGTTGATGGTCAGCGTGGCGACGCCATCCTCCTCGGTCCAGAGGATATGCTCGAATTCCATTACCGCCTCCTGCACTGCTGCCGACGCTCCGCTATGCCCACAGGGCTGCGCCCGGGCCGCTCGGCAAAGTGGGAGGACACGCCGCTTCAGGCGTCAGCGGCGGATCGGCACCTGCAGGAAGGCTGGAACCGAATCCGTTCCGAAACCGGGCGCTGTCGCACCTGCCCCGCGTGCATCGTCCTCAGATTCCGTGGCAGGCGCAGCGGCCCGTTTCGGCCGGCCTGGCTGTTGACCAGGCTGTCGCCGCTGGGGCGCTGGCTCCCGGCTTCGCGAACTGCTGCGGCCGCGCCGCTCCCGCTTTCCTTCACCTTGAGCCTCGGAAGGCTGCTCGGCCGCACTTCCTTCGAGCCGGGCAATCCGGTGTTTGGTGAGCGCCTCCACCCGTGCAACCGCCTCGGCATCCTCGGGCGTCATCAGGGTAATCGCTTTGCCGCTGGCCCCCGCCCGCCCGGTGCGCCCGATGCGGTGCACATAGTCATCAGGGTGCCACGGAACGTCAAAGTTGAAGACGTGCGAAACTCCCTTGATGTCCAGCCCGCGAGCGGCGACGTCGGAGGCCACCAGCACATTGATGTCTCCGGCCTTGAACCGGTCGAGCTCGCGGATCCGGTCCGCCTGCTCCATGTCGCCATGGATTTGTCCGGCACGCAGGCCGTGGCGCTTCAGGCTTGCAGCAAGTTCGCGGACCGTCGTCTTGCGATTGCAGAAGACAATTGCCGTTCGAACATCCTCCGCAGCGAGAAGCGACCGCAGCACCTGGCGCTTGTCTGCCGTGGCGACTGCCATCAGCCCCTGTTCGATGTCGACATTGGCCGTTGCCGGCCTGGTAACCTCCACCGTCTTGGGGTCGCGCATGAACTGGTCGGCCAGCTTCTTGATGGGCGGTGGCATGGTGGCAGAGAACAGCAGGGTCTGCCGGTCCTGCCGAATCAGGGTGCAGATTCTCTCGACATCCGGAATGAAGCCCATGTCCAGCATCCGGTCGGCCTCGTCGATGACGAAGATGTCGATGCCAGACATGAGGACCCGCCCGCGCTCATGCTGGTCGAGGAGGCGCCCCGGCGTCGCGATCAGCACGTCGACGCCCTTCTCCAGCGCCTTGTCCTGATCTCCGAAGGACACTCCTCCGATCAGCAGCGCCATGGAAAGCTTGTTATACTTGCCATATTTCTCGAAATTCTCGGCCACCTGTGCGGCAAGCTCCCGCGTTGGCTCGAGAATCAGCGAGCGTGGCATGCGCGCCCGGGCGCGACCCTGCGACAGCACGTCGATCATCGGCAGCACGAAGCTTGCCGTCTTGCCGGTGCCCGTCTGGGCGATCCCGACGAGGTCACGGCCCATCAGAATCTGTGGAATGGCGGCCGCCTGGATGGCTGTCGGCTCTGAGTAACCAGAGTCTGCCACGGCTTTCAGCAGAGGGTCGGAAAGATGAAGGTCCGCGAAGTTCAAGAGCGCATGGTCCGATCGGGAGGCGGACGCGTCAGCGCGCCCGGTGCCGGCCTATAGGCGGTGAACGCCGCAACGAAAAGGGGGAGGGTGTGCGCGCGCACCCTCCCCCCATCTTCCCTCCCCGGAAGATCGTCTAGAAGCGTACGCCTGCTACCACACCAAAGCGCCGTGGTTCCAGCGTGAAGATATTGGTGAAATTGCCCGACGATTGGTCGGTCAGGTAAAGCCCGGTAATGGCGTTGTTGTTGGCGATGTTCTGGATGTAGCCGCGCACGAACCAGCGGTCATCAGGCCCGTTGAGCTGAACCTGGGCATTCATGACGTAGTAACTCGGGATACGGGTCAGATTGTTGTTGAAGATGTTGCCGAAGCTTTTTCCGGTGAGCGCGATGTCGAAGCGCGGCACCAGGGACCAGCCGCTGTCAAACTCGGCTGTGTACTGGATTCCAGCCGAAGCCTTGAAGTCCGGCGCCTGCGGCAGCTTGTTGCCGCGGATATTGTTTGCCACGCCGGGGCTCAACACCTGCACCCCGGCCGCCGCCGCCGTCGCCTCGAGGACCGAGCAGATGCTGAAGGCAGCAGTCGCGCCGTTGATCCCGCTGTTGAACGGAAAGGCCGTCGGCGCGCGCAGAAGGTTCGGGTTGCCAACGCTGGCGCCAATCCCCTGGTTGACCTGTGCAACATAGCCATTGGCAAGCGCCGCCCCACCGGGCCCGGTGGGGACCACTGCGCAGTTGGCGCCATTGGTGATGTCCTTCACGATCACCACATCCGA
>JBKBXK010000059.1:0-10524 GCA_046314095.1 Thermaurantiacus sp.
GGCGCGCGCATTCGTATCCCTTGCGCGGGCGACGGGGGTGGCGACCGCTTTCCAGGTCGGGGAGCCCTGGTGGTGGGTGGGGCCGGACGGCAAACCCTGTTTCTACGATGCCGCGACCCTCGCCCAGTGGCAGGCCGGGCACGACGGACCTCCGCCTGCGATGCAGGACGTGATCGGCCCGCGGTCGGAGGCGGAGCGCGCGTGGCTGGACTGGCTGGGTGCGCGGCTTTCGGACTCGACGCTTGCCCTCGCCGACGCAGCGCGGGGAGCCGCCGACGAGGATCTGGAGACGCTGCTCCTGTTCTATGCGCCGCAGGTGCTGGACAGGGCGGCCCCGGACCTCATTCGCGCGAACATGCCCACCGGCTGGGCGCGCCCAGCCTTCGATGTGCTGCAGCTTGAGGACTATACGTTTGTCACCTCTGGGAACGAGGACGGGATGGAGCGCGGACAGGCCGCCGTAGACTCGCGGCTCGGATACCCGCGCGCCGAGCAGCATTATCTGGCCGGGTTCGTGGCAGAACCGGCGCGTGCCGAGGAGGATTGGCCCCGGATCGGGAGGGCGTTGGAAACTGCGCGGGAACGACGGGTGGCGGAGAGGTTCGTCTGGGCGTGGCCGCAGGTCGCCCGAGACGGCCTCGTTCTCTTCGACCTCGAGAATCCGGACAGCGGGGAGGTTGCGATGATCGAGCCCTTTCATGATGCGGTGTTTCCCTTGGCACTTGGCCTGGGCGCGGCTGGGGGTCCGGAGTTCCACACACAGATCGCCAGCCTGGCCTCTGGCTTCGAGCAGCGCAACGCGATGTGGGGAGCAGCCCGCCTGCGCTATGACGCGGGCGTGGGGGTGCGGTCCGAGGAGGATTTGGCAGCCGTTCTCGGCTTTTTCCGTGCGCGCCGGGGACAGGCCCAGGCGTTCCGCTTCCGGGACCCCTTCGATCACAGCTCCGAAGTGTCAGGTCTGGGCCTGCCGGACCCTGCGGACCAGCCCCTGGGGATTGGCGACGGGATGCGGGTGCGGTTCGGCCTCATCAAGCGATATGGCGGACCTGACGGCGAGGAACGGCCCATCACTCGCCCGGTGCCGGGAAGTGTTCGGATCTCCGTTGCCGGCGAGGAGCAGGTCTCGGGATGGGACGTCGAGCCGCTTGGCGTGATCCGGTTCCACGAACCTCCAGGACCGGGCGCGCAGGTATCGGCAGGGTTTCTTTTCGATGTCCCGGCGCGCTTTGCCACGGACAGGCTCGACGTGACCCTCACCGGCTGGCGGTGTGGCGATGTCCCGAGCGTCCCGATTGTTGAGGTCCGCGAGGCCCGTCAGTGACCCTCCAGCCTCCATCCTGGCTCGATGGCGAGACGCTGTCGCTTGCCTTTCTGTGGACACTTAAGCGGCAGGACGGCGTGGTTCTGGGCTTCACCAGTCATGACCGGCCCATCCGGACGGGCGGGCTGGTTTACGAGGCAAGCCCGGGCATGACTCCCTCCGCCGTGAGTCTGGAGGACGGCTTTGACATCGACAGCATGTCGATCTCGGGCGGGTTGACAGCAGGCGGGCTGCGAAGTGCGGACCTTGAGGCAGGGCGGTGGCACGGCGCGCATGTGGAGCTTGCTGTGTGCGACTGGACGGCGCCGGACAGTAGCCGACTTGTTCTGGCGACGGGCACGATCGGCGAGATCGTTCGTCGGGAGTATGAGGGTGTCGGCCAATTCACGGTTGAACTGCTTTCCCCGATGGCGGCCCTTGCGCACGGCGGGCCGCCCAGATGCTCGGCGCTGTGCCGGGCGTCGCTTGGGGACTCCGTGTGCCAGGTGGACATGGACCGTCACCGGGTCGAAATCGCAGTCTCGTCGAGCGGGCCAACGACATTGGTTCTCGATGAGGCCCTTTCAGACCCGGATCGGTTCACGAACGGAATCGCCCGCATCCTGACGGGCCCTCTGGCCGGTCTGGACCGGTCGATTGGTCTCGCCACCGACGCCCATTTGGAACTTCTTGAGCCGTTTCCGGAGCTTGCGGCGGGCCATTGGCGCGTGCGGCTTTCAGAAGGCTGTGATCGGCGTCTGGAGACATGCGTCGAGAGGTTTGGAAATGTGTTGCGGTTCGACGGAGAGCCGCATGTGCCCGGAACAGATGCCCTGGTGCGCTATGGCGAGGCCTGACGACGGCCATCCCGAAGCGGATGCCATCGTCGCCGCGGCTCGAGACTGTATCGGAACGCGGTTTCGGCTGCAGGGGCGTTCGCTGGCAGGGCTGGACTGCGTGGGGCTTGCGCTGGCCTGCGCCCGATCGGCCGGCCTTTCCGTGGATGCGCCAGCTGACTATCGGCTTCGCGGGCATTGCGCGACGCTGGTCGCCGACAGTCTTGCGCAGCAGGGATTCCGGCCGGTGCACAGCCAGGCAGCGCGGCCGGGAGACCTGCTGCTGACGTTTCCGGCGGAAAACCAGGCCCACCTGGCGATTCTGACCGATCGCGGCGTGGTGGAGGCCGATTGCGCCCTTCGCCGCGTGGTGGAACGGCCGTTGGGGACTCGTCGCGCGCAATCTTCGGCATGGCGGTTTCCGGCAGGAGGCATCTGATGGCTTCAGTCGTTTTCTCGACGATCGGACAAGCGGTCGGCGGACCTCTGGGGGGCGCGGTGGGCGCTCTCGTTGGCGGGACCTTCGATCGGGCATTTTCCGGCCGGGGCAAGGCGGCCGATGCGCGCGACCTGTTCGTGCAAAGTTCGGCATATGGAGACATCATTCCCCGCGTCTACGGCCGGGTACGACATGCCGGTATCCTGATCTGGGCCCTGCCGATGGAGCCCGGCCTTGCCCGGAAGGGCGGTGGCGGTCAGCGCGGCTATTTCGCCTCGTTCGCAATTGCCCTTTCTTCGGGTCCATTGCGTTCGGTTGGCCGGATCTGGGCCGACGGACGCGAGCTCCGCGACGCGGAGGGCCGGTTCGACGAGCCGGTCACCATGCGCGTACATCTTGGCAGCGCCGGACAGGCGGCTGATCCGCTGATTGCAGCCGCAGAGGGCCTGGATCGCGCGCCTGCGTATCGCGGCCTCGCCTATGCGGTGTTCGAGAATCTGTCGCTCGCCTCGTTCGGCAATCGGCTGCCGAATCTGAGCTTTGAGCTGGTGGCCGATACCGGTCCGGCCGCCAGGGAATGGCTGTTGGACCTGACGCGGCATGGCCGCTGCCAGGTCGACAGCCTTCCGGATCCGGACCCGCTTGGATACATCGCCCGCCAGCGCAACTGGCGCGACGACGCCGAGCGCCTCGGCCGATGGGTTGGCGCGAAGCTGTCGTACCGCGAAGAGGCCCTCCGTCTCGGCGGCCAGCCGCGATTGGCGGCGCTGGAGCCGACCGACGTCTGCGCAGCGCCTGGAGACGAGCGAGCGTCGTGCGCACCCGTGCACACCGTGGCCCTTGACCGCAGACCGGCTGCCGTCGGAGCGGCGTATCTCGATGCCGACCGGGACTATCAGCGCGGATTTCAGATGGAAAGCCGGCAGCGTGCGGGCCGGGACCAGACATTCGAGGCTCCGGTGGTTGCGACAGCGTCCGCTGCGCGGCGCGTGGCAGGTCGCATGCTTCGGGATGCCGAGGCTGGCACCGAAACCGTCGAGCTCGTTCTGCCGTTCCGGTGGCTCGGCCTGACGGTCGGCGATACGGTGCGCGTCGCCGGGATATCGGGAACCTGGAGGATCGTCCGCCGCGAGATCGAAGGCATGCTCGTGCGCGTACAATGTGAAGCCGTTGCGGCAGGGCGGGACGTGCCATGGACAAGCGATCCAGGCCGCAATCTGCCCGCACCGCTGATGCGCACGCCGCCCACGCGGATCTTTGCCCTGGAGCCTCCTCTCGACCCGGGCAGACCGGCAGAGTCGGCGCAGCTGTGGGTCGCGGCGACAGGGGGTGTCGGCTGGAGGGGGGCGACTGTCACCTCCACCAAGGGTGATGGCGACGAACAGCTCTTGGGCACAGCCTCTGGCGGAGGCTGGTTCGGAACTCTGCTTCAGCCCGCTGCGCCAGGACCGCGCGACATCTGGGACGCGGCGACTGAAATCGTCGTCAGCGTGGATGGCGAGGCCGCGGGCCCGCAGAGCCGGTCAGAAGCGTCGGTGCTCGCGGGCGCAAACCTTGTGCTTGTTGGCGACGAGCTGATGCAGTTTCGCACCGCGGAGGCGCTGGGAGATGGGCATTACAGACTGTCAGGGCTGTTGAGAGGTCGCAACGCATCGCGCATTCCGGCCGAAGGGCATCCTGTTGGCACTTCGATATGCGTTCTGGATCAAGGAAATATTCTGAGGTTGCCGGTCGAACCCGATGATGCAGGGGGCACGATAGCGTTCACCGCCGATGGGCGTGGAGACCCGCCGGGCGGCTCCCGGCTGGCCCTGACATTGACGGCTGCCGGCCATGCGCCGCTGGGGCCTTGCCACCTCGAAGCCAGACGCCTGCCTGGCGGCGACCTTGAACTGCGCTGGACGTCGCGACACCGCGAACAGGTTTCGTGGAACGCGCCGCCACCGGGTTCCTCGTTTGGGCAGCACTATGAGTGCCGGATCTCCTGCCAGGCAATCACGCTCAGCCGGACAGCGGCAGGAGAGAGGCTGATGTTGTCCCTGGATGAGCAGGTGGCAACTTTCGGAGCAGCGCTCGACAGTTTTCGCCTCCGGGTGCTGGCGGTTGGCACCGGGCCGGAATGGCTGCGCGGGAGCGAGGAAGTGGCCCTCGAGGCCTGGTCCGTTGAAGAGGAGTTGGCACCATGAACCCTGTCACGCCGCGATTCGGCCTCCCCCTGCTTGCCATGGGCCAGGCGCAGAAGGATGTGACGCACAACGAGGCGCTTCTCCTTCTGGACCTGCTCCTCGGAAGCGAGGTGGAAAGCCGCATGGCCGCCCCCCCCGCGCAGGCACCCCGCGAGGGCCAGACCTGGCTTGTGGGAGAGGACGCGAGCGGCGCGTGGGATGGACGGTCTGACACGCTCGCGGCTTGGACTGCCGGAGGGTGGCGCTTCATCGCGCCCGCCGATGGCTATGCTGTTCGCATAAGGGACACCGGGCGTCGCGTTCGCTGGACTGGCTCGGCCTGGGTGGAAGAGCCTCCGTTCGAAACTTCCGGCACTGCACTGGAGCCGCCGGGGGGCGCCGCGACAGTCGATGCGGAGGCACGCGCGGCGATTGTTCAGTTGCAAACTTTGTTGCGGAGTCTTGGATTTGTAACCTGATGCAACCAAGCACGGAATCTAGCCCAGCATGTTGCCTGCCCGACACAGTTTTGCGTGTTTCCGCACTTGATATCCCCACGGGGGCTCGGCTACATGGCCGCGGCTCCGGCACTCAGGATGCTAAAGAAGGGGATAGTCATGGTGAAGAAGGCCGTTGCGGTCGCGTTGGCGACCACGGTGCTCGCCGGTTCGGCCTATGCGCGCGACCGGGCATGGTATATTGGCATCGAAGGTGGTGCCGTCATTGCGGAATCGGCCAACTTTGGGCTCGGGCCGTTCGTACAGACCTCCCCGCCGACCACAGGCATCACGTTCCCGAACGCGCTTCGCCAGAAGTACGACACGGGTTGGGAAGTGGCTGGCCAGATCGGCTACGACTTCGGCCTGTTTCGGTCTGAGTTCGAGGTCGGCTATCGTGACAATCGCCTCGGCGAAGTTCAGGTCAACGGCAACATCGGCAACCTCGCGAACCCGGTGAACGGTCCGTTCGTTCCGCCGGCCGGTGTCTATCCGGATCCGGGCGGCAACATCCGGGTGCTGTCTTTCATGCTGAACGGCATGTTTGATTTCGGTGGCCAGGAAAGCCCCTGGTCAGGGTTCGTCGGCGGTGGTGTGGGCATCGCCCGCACCAAGGCGCACATCTGGCAGCTCGAAGACTTCGGCGTTGCTTACAACGACGACAGCGACACGGGCTTCGCCTGGCAGGCCATTGCCGGTCTTCGCTATGCGCTGAGTGACAAGGTCGACCTCGGGTTCAAGTATCGCTTCTTCAATATTCCCGACCTGAAGATGGTGACCACCAACGGCCGGGATATCGAAGGGCGTCACCGGACCCACAGCTTCCTCGTGGGCCTGACGTTCAACCTGTTCGAGCCGGAAGCGCCGCCGCCGCCTCCGCCACCACCGCCACCGCCTCCGCCGCCTCCGCCGCCGCCGCCGCCTCCGGCTGCCGTGGTGCCCGGGCCGTTCCTCGTGTTCTTCGACTGGGATCGCTCGGATATCACTCCGGAGGCTGCTGCAATCCTCGATCGCGCCGCCGAGGCGTACATGCAAACCGGCCAGACGTCGGTTGTCATCGAGGGTCACACGGATACCTCGGGTCCGGCGGCCTACAACCAGAGGCTGTCGGAGCGTCGTGCCAATGCGGTGAAGGCGTACATGCTCAACAAGGGCATTCCGGAGAGCCAGATGACCACACGTGGCTTTGGCTTTACCCGGCTTCTCGTCGACACCCCGCTGGGTGTTCGGGAACCCCAGAACCGGCGCGCCGAGATCATCTTCGGCGGCCAGTAAGCCGTTCTTCATCCAACCTTTCGGGCCCGCTCCTTCCGGAGCGGGCCCTTTTCTTTGGGAGATGCGGGCCGAACGGCAATCGTCTTGATCCGTTTGCGCAACCAGACGCGCGCACCAGAGTGACTCTCGAGCCCGCCCCCGCTAACCAACCGGAGTGCAGCGGCTCGTGATCCTGGGCTTGGGCTATTCCGGAAATCGCATCGCGGCTGAAGCGCGCAGCGCCGGCTGGAACGTGATCGGGGTCAAGCGAACCGCGTCGTCGGCTGCCATCGCCATGGATGATCCCGACCTCCCGCGGCTTCTGGCCTCCGCCAGCCTCATCGTCTCTTCGGCACCGCCCGAACCAAGTTCCGGCGCGGACCCGGTCTTGCTCAGTTTCGGGGAGGTCCTCGCGTCAACCGATGCACGGCTGTTCTATCTTTCATCCACTGGCGTCTATGGCGACACCGGCGGAGCCTGGGTAGACGAAGGCTCCCCCGTGCTAGCTGCCAGCGGACACGGCCGTCGCCTCGCGCGCACGACGGCGGACGCAGCTTGGCGGGCCATCGGTGCAACAATTCTCCGCCTTCCCGGCATTTACGGGCCCGGGAGGTCGGTTCTCGATCAAGTCCGATCGGGCACGGCGCGACGCATCGATCGACCCGGCCATCGGTTCAACCGCATCCATGTTTCCGACATCGCCGGTGCCGCCATCGCGCTGATGCAGTCAGGCGTCTCGGGCGTTTTCAACATCGTGGACGAGACTCCTGCCGAGCCCCGACATGTGACGGAATATGCCTGCCAGCTTCTCGGCGCCCCGCCCCCGCCGCTTTCCACCCTGGACGAAGCTGCCCTCTCGCCAATGGCCCGCAGCTTCTGGAGCGAGAGGCGTCTGGTCGCAGGCCGGAAACTCGGGCGAGTGACAGGCTATCGCCTGCGCCATCCGGACTATAAGTCGGGCCTTCAGGCCATCTTGGCAGAGGAGGGCGGGCGATGAGATTTGGGGCCAGTCAGACAGGCGTAGGGCAGTCAGTGACGCGGGTTGAGGATCGGCGCCTCCTGACCGGCCTCGGCAACTATACCGACGATGTCCAGCTGCCCGACATGCTCCACGGCGTCACCTTGCGCTCCCCACATGGCCATGCGCGAATTCGATCCATCGACACCACGGCTGCGGCGGAAATGCCCGGCGTCGTCGCCATCTACACTGCGGACCAGCTATCGGACTACGGGCCGATCCCCTGCGTTGTGCCCCTGTCGGGCCCGATCCAGACGCCACGACCTCTGCTCGCGGGCGATACGGTCCGCTTCGTAGGCGACGGCGTGGCGTTCGTCGTCGCCGAGACCAAGGCGCAGGCGCAGGCTGCGGCAGAGGCCATCATGGTGGACTATGATGCCTTGCCGGCAGTTGCGACCATCGAGGCAGCCATCGCCGAGGGTGCGCCCAGGATTTGGCCCGAAGCGCCATCCAACAGCATCTTCGCGTGGGAAGTTGGCGACCGACCGGGCGTCGATTCGGCCGTCGCTGGTGCCGCTCATATTACCCGGTTGCGCATCGTGCAGACACGTGTGGCGCCCACATCCATGGAAGTCCGCGCCGCCGTCGGCCAGTGGGACGAAACCAGCGGGTTCACGCTCCATACCGGAACCCAGGGCGTGGCTGGCATGCGGATGCTCCTCGCTGGCATGGTCATGAAATGCCCCCCCGAGCAACTTCGCATCATCACCGGCGATGTCGGTGGCGGGTTCGGGATGAAGACATTCCTGTATCCGGAATATGCCATCGTCCTGCATGCGGCACGGAAGCTTGGCCGGCCGGTGAAGTGGGCCGGCGACCGGTCTGACGCATTTCAGACAGACACGCACGGCCGCGCCATGGTGTCAGACGCCCAGCTGGCCCTCGACGGAGACGGGCGGATTCTCGCGCTCAAGGTCGAAAGCTGGTCAGACCTCGGCGCCTATCAGTCCATCTATGGCCCAGCGATCCAGACCTTTGCCGGCGGTCGCATCATCGGCGGCGTGTACCGAATCCCAGCCATCCACAATGCCGTTCACGGGGTGGTGACCAACACCGCACCGGTCGATGCCTATCGCGGTGCCGGGCGGCCAGAGTCCACCTACATCGTCGAGCGGCTGATCGAGGCTGCGGCACGCGAGCTGGGGCTTGGTGTTGACGAGATCCGGCGCCGGAACCTGCTTCGCTCCGACGAGCTTCCACACGCGAACGGCCTCGGTCTCACCTTCGATGTGGGCAACTTCCCCGCCGTTCTCGACAAGGCGCTCGCCAATGCGGACTGGCAGGGCTTTCCAGCGCGCAAGGCCGAGGCGGAGCGGCGCGGCAGGCGCTACGGGCGCGGCCTTGCCTATTATGTCGAGATTGCCGGCGGGGGCTCGACCGAGGAGTTCGCCGATGTCCGGGTGCTTGAGGGCGGCATCGTGGAGGTGGCAGTCGGCACCCAGTCCAATGGCCAAGGCCATGAAACCACCTATGCTCAGGTGACGGCCGAGCGCCTGGGGATCCCGATGGAGCAGGTCCGCATCGTTCAGGGCGACAGCGCACGACTTGACCAGGGCCATGGCACCGGTGGCTCGCGCTCGATGGCTTGGGGCGGCTCGGCGTGTATCGAGGCAGCCGACGCGGTGGTTGCGCGCGGCCTCGAGCTGGCGAAGGCCGACCTTGGCGAAGAGATCGACTATGCCGATGGCCTGTTTCGGGCCCGGGGCTCCAACAAGACGCTGTCGATTGCCGAGCTGGCAGCGGCCCACCCGGGCGCCCTGGACGGCCGCAGCCGTTTCGCGCCGGAAGCGCCGGCACCGTCGTACCCCAATGGCTGTCATGTCGCTGAGGTGGAGGTCGATCCAGAAACGGGAACCATCGAGGTCACGCGCTACAGCCTCGTCGATGATTTCGGCACCATCGTGAATCCGCTTCTCCTCCAAGGGCAGATCCATGGCGGCGTCGCGCAGGGGCTGGGCCAGATCCTGCTTGAAAATATCGTCTATGATGAGGCCGCGCAGCTGCTGACGGGCAGCTTCATGGACTATGGCATTCCCCGCGCGGACGACATGCCGGCCGACATCGGCTTTGACACGCTGCCCACGACCTCGCCCACCAACCCGCTGGGCGCCAAAGGGTGCGGAGAGGCCGGGACCATCGGCGCCATGCCCTCGATCATGAACGCCATCATTGATGCCCTGGACGGTACGCAGCTGGAAATGCCGGCAACACCGCAGAAGGTCTGGCGGATCGCGCAGTCGCTCAAGGTCCCGATGGCAGCGGAGTGATGGCGTTCTGGCTGCTCAAGTCCGAACCGAACGTCTATTCCTGGGACGACTTGGTCCGCGACGGCGAGACGGTGTGGGATGGCGTGAAAAACGCTCAGGCGGCCATGAACCTGAAGGCGATGGCGGTCGGTGAGGACGCGTTCTTTTATCACTCCAATATCGGCAAGGAAGTGGTCGGCATCTGCCGGGTGACGAAGACCGCCTATCCGGACCCGAACGACGACACCGGAAAATGGGTCGCGGTCTCGGTTGCGCCGGTCCGGCCGCTGCCCCGCCCGGTCACGCTTTCCCAGATGAAGGCCGAGCCGTCGCTGGCGGAGTTCCAACTCATTCGCCAGGGCCGTCTGTCGGTCGTGCCCGTGCGTGCCGAGCAATGGGCGACGATCCTGACAATGGCCGGGGCCTGAGGCTTAAGCCTCGTGTCGAGGCGTGGAGGACGCCTCCCATGGGCCGGCGAGATCGACCAGCGTCACGTCGATCACCTCCGCCTCCAGCCTGAGCGTCGGCCCGCCCGAAAAGACAAGCGTGAGGCCGGCCCGGCCGCCGGCCCGCTCCTCGGCCTCGATGGCGAGCAGCGAGAAAACCTCATCGCCGAGCAGCGGCCAGTCCTTGCGCTGCGCGCGGTCGATGAACTCAAACCGCACCATCGAGCGCATGCGCATGGGAGGGTCCGGAGCTTCCCATCGGAACCGGTTGCCCAGAACGAGGACGCGGCGCGCCTTCGGGTCAAAGCCGACGTCGCCGGCCA
>JBKBXK010000060.1:0-10472 GCA_046314095.1 Thermaurantiacus sp.
GCAGTTTCGAGTTCCACGCCCTCCACCACATAGGCCTGCTGTTCCATGGGCTGCGGCACGAACAGATAGCCGGTGATGATGGTGAGCCCCAGGATCGCGATTGCGGCCGCCAGCACCGCGCCGGCAATCCTGTTCCACTCGTAGCTGTCCACCTGTCCTGCCTTCGCTTTCTGGATCGGCCGCCAGCCGGCGGCGGAGACAAAGCACGGCCGGGGCCTTGCGGCACCCGGCGGTTGGCGGCGCACATAGAAACCGGGGGCGGGCTTGGCAAAGGCATGACCGGCCGCAGGATGCCGCATGTGTCACCACCCGGGGCGTTGACGCCGGCGCCAGCCCCGGCAATGGCCCTCGACCCATGGAGAGCTATCCGGCACCTGCGCGCGAAGCGGTCACCAGCTTTCGCGAGGCCGCACTGGCGCAGCCCCGCCGCGCCGCGGCCTTTCAGGGAGCACCGGGCGCCTATTCGCACCAGGCCGTGCGCGAGGCGCTGCCGGATGCCTTGCCGCTGCCCTGCTTCAGCTTCGAGGAAGCATTGGAATCGGTCACCGAAGGCCGCGCGGCCCATGCCGTGATCCCGGTCGAGAACAGTCTGCACGGCCGGGTCGCCGACGTCCATTTCCTGCTTCCCGAATCCGGGCTGTCCGTGGTCGGCGAGGCCTATGTGAAGGTGGAGCATTGCCTCCTCGGTGTCCGCGGCGCCACGATCGACGCTGTGCGGGAAGCCATCTCCCACGCGCAGGCGCTCGGCCAGTGCCGCCGCAGGCTGAAGGCGATGGGCATCCGCCCGGTCGCCTTCGCAGACACCGCTGCTGCTGCTGCCGCGATTGTCGAAGCGGCTCAGCCGGCGGTGGCAGCGATTGCGTCGCGGCTCGCGGCCGGTCTTTATGGCTGCGACATCCTCGCCGAGAATGTGCAGGATGCCGATCACAACCGCACCAGGTTTCTGCTGCTGGCCCGGGCGCCTCTTGCAGATCCGGGCGATGGCCCTGTGAAGACCAGCCTTGCCTTCGAGGTCAAGAATGTGCCTGCGGCGCTGTTCAAGGCCCTGGGTGGCTTTGCGACCAACGGGGTCAATCTCACCCGCCTTGAAAGCCATCTGCGCGGGGGCGCCTTCACCGCTGCCGAGTTTGTCGCCGACATCGAGGGAGCGCCATCGGAGGCCCATGTCGCGCGGGCGCTCGAGGAGCTGGCCTTTCACTCCAAATGGGTCCGCAACCTTGGCACCTATCCCGCAGCGCCATTGGGCGCGCACGCAGTTCCCGCCGCTTAAGCACGAGGCCGCTCGGCCGTAATCAGCGTCGCCGGGCGGAGCGCGTCCCGGCGCGAAGCCGTGTGGGCTGGAGGACGATGTGAGGAGGTTCGCAATGCGGTGCGCGGTGGGGGCTTTCAGGCAATGAGCTTCCAGTTCAAGCCTCCCGTTGCCTCCCAGCAGGATGTGCGCTGGCGCGACCTTTTGCGTCTCGGGCCCGACGGCGACCCTTTCTGGATCAAGGTTCGGGCCGCGCAGCTCGACTTCCTGTCGCGATACCTCCCGCTGAATGTTGCCGTGGCGACTGCAAACACCGCCGTTGTCCTGGCGGCGTTCGTGGATCGGGTGACGCCTTCCGTGCTCACATTGTGGTTCGCGTTGCAGATGCTGGCGATGCTGGTCTGGATACCGCGCTTCATTCACGAGAAGCGGAGCGGGCGGATACCCCCCGCCACCCGCCGGTACACGATCCAGGTGGTTGCCGAGATGTTCGTGGTGGGCTGTGCCTGGGCCCTCTTGTTCGTGGACGTGCTGCCGAGAACCGATCCGGCCCAGTCGATGTTGGTGGTTGCCATGACGATGGGCGCGGTCGGCGTGACGGCGTTCACCACCGCCATCTTCCCCCTTGGGGCCCTGGCGCTATCTGGGCCGATCCTCCTGGGCACGCTTTATGGAATGGTCGCCAACGACTGGGCGGATGTCTGGATGATCCAGATCATCATTGCCGGCTATGTCATTTTCATCATTCGCGGCAACACGCTGACGACCTTTGCCTTTCTCGCGAGAATCCGGACCCAGGACCGGCTTTTCGAGCAGGAGGAAGTGGTCCGGCTGCTTCTGAATGAGTTCGAGGCGAACGGGTCTGACTGGCTGTTCGAATATGATTCGGAGGGCAGGCTGACGTTCGCATCCACCCGCTTTGCCGACGCCTTGCGACGACCCGTGGAGGAGGTCATCGGCAGCCACTGGTCGAGCTTCCTGCGCGACCCGAAGACCCGCGCCCAGTTTCGCCAGATCATTCGCGATGGCCAGCCCTATCGCGACGTGTTGCTGCGGGTGGAGATCGAGGGAGAGACCCGCTGGTGGCAGCTTTCCGGCACGCCAAAGTTCGATGCCTCGGGCACGCTCACGGGATACCGTGGTGTCGGCTCTGACGTAACCGACCGGCAGCGCTCTGCCGAGCGGATCGCCGAGCTTGCGACCTTCGACGCGCTGACCGGGCTCGTGAACCGGCGCATCATCAATACGGCGATTGCCGACGGCATCCGGAATCCCGAAGGCGTGGCATTGCTCTTTGTCGACCTCGACCGCTTCAAGGCCGTCAATGACAGTCTTGGCCATGGCGCCGGCGACCAGCTGCTTGTCGAGGTCGCGCGGCGGCTTCGCGATGTTGTCGGTGCGGAGGGTCAGGTCGGCCGCCTTGGCGGGGACGAGTTCGCAGTGGTGTTGCGCAACCGGGATCTGGAGGCGGCGACGGCGCTCGGGCAGCGGGTGATCGATGCGCTCTGCGCGCCCTACGCGATCGGCGACAAGAAAGCGGTGATCGGTGCGTCGGTCGGGCTTGCGGTCGGTCCTGACGATGGCGACAGTGTTGAAGCGTTGATGCGTGCGGCCGACCTTGCGCTCTATGATGTGAAGGGCAAGGGACGCGGCAGTGTCCGCCATTACGACCGGGCCATGCACCAGCGGGCCGAGCATCGCCGCTCACTAGAACTCGATCTTCGCCAGGCGCTCGATCTGGGCCAGCTTCGTCTTGCCTATCAGCCCATCGTCGATGCGCTGGACGAGCGGGTGGTGGGCTTTGAGGCCCTGATGCGCTGGCACCACCCCTCGCAGGGCGATGTGCCGCCGTCGGTGTTCATCCCGATCGCCGAGGAGACCGGGCAGATCGGGCGGATGGGCCGCTGGGCGCTCAACGAGGCCTGCCGCAGCGCCTCCAGCTGGCCGCGGCACATCAAGCTGTCTGTGAACCTGTCGCCGGTCCAATTCGACGACCCATGTCTGGTTGACGATGTTTCCGACGCGCTGCGCCGGCACCGGATTCTTCCGTCGCGGCTCGAGCTGGAACTTACCGAAAGCCTGTTTCTGGAGGAGCGACCGCAGACGATGGACACGCTGCGCCGGCTGCACGATCTTGGTGTGGGCTTCGCGCTGGACGATTTCGGAACGGGCTATTCCTCTCTTGGCTACCTGCAGAAGATCGCCTTTTCCCGTATCAAGATCGACCGCAGCTTCGTGCGCGCGAGCACCAGCGAGAACACGGAATCCTCGGCCATCATCCAGGCGATCGTGGCGCTTGCGGACCGGCTCGGCATGGAGACTACCGCGGAGGGAACGGAGACTCGCGCCGAGTTCGAGGCGATGCGCCGGCTTGGTTGCGCACAGATCCAGGGCTTCTACTTCGGCAGACCGATGCCGGCCGACGAGGTGGAGCGGGTTCTCGACCGCACCCGGCCTCTCATCGCCTTCGACCCCGAGCCACCGGAGGCCGAAACCGCCCTCAGCGACCCGCTACCCAGCCCGCCAGGAGATGATGCGCTATGGCCAGTGGCGGCGGCGCCTGCCACGGCCCGTCTCCGGCCAGAACCGCCGCGCACTCCTCGCGACTGACCCAGCGGGCCTCTTCAAGCTCGTCGCCATCCACGGCAAGCTCGTAGCCGTCTGCTTCGGCGATGGCACCGATCATCAGGCTCGACGGAAATGGCCAGGGCTGGCTGGCGAGGTAGCGCACGGCACTGCATGTCAGCCCCGCTTCCTCGTGCAGCTCGCGGATGACGGCTTCCTCGAGCGATTCGCCCGGCTCGACGAACCCTGCCAATGCAGAGAGGAAGCCCGCCGGAAACCCCGGCTGGCGGCCAACCAGCGCCATCTCGCCCTTGACAGCGAGCATGATCACCACCGGATCAACACGCGGGAAGTGATCGGCTCCGCAGGCATTGCAGTGGCGAGACCAGCCGCCCTTGGCCATGTCGGTGGGCGCTCCGCAGTTGGCGCAGAACTGGTGGCGCCGGTGCCAGTCGAGAAGCGAGCGTGCCTCCGCAATGATGGCTGCGCGGCCGTCGCCGAGGCGCATGCCGGCTGCGCGTGCATCGGTTGGGCGGCCGGGAAGCCCGTTGCTGCTGGTGTCGACTGCAAAACAGGGCGCGCCGGCCCGATCAATGCCGAGGAAGACGGAGGGTCCGTCGCCAACTTCGGCGCGGCGCGCCCAGAAAAGGTCGGCGCCATCGGGGGTCAGCAGCGGCTTCAGATTGTCCAGCACCAGCCAGCGCGATGCCGCATGCATGCGCGCCAGCGCGAGGGCATCAGGATCGCGTCGGATATGGTCCGCCCTGTCCAGCGGGCAGCCGGTATAGCCGAGATGGGCCGAGGCATGGGTCATGCCGCCTCCTGGCCGGGGTGCAGCCGTGCTCCCTGCCACCGGGCGATGGTGGCGACGGCCTTGCGGTAGAGGGTTGGCAGGCCCGCCGTGCCGAGCGAATCGGCCGGAACCCACAGCGGCTCTTCGCCGCCGAGGAGGGCCGGGCGCTGGGCGGGCCGGGCTGTCACCAGCCGAAGCTCAAGCGCGAAATGCGTGAAGCCATGCCGCACCGGCACAGGGCAGGGCCGCCACGCGGCGGCGAACGGCGGCTCAGCGTCCCGACGGTCGGTGCCCCAGTCACCTCCGGGAAGTCCGAGCAGGCCGCCCAGAAGGCCACTCGAGGGGCGGCGGACGAGGGCCACCGCGCCATCATGTTCCACCCACCAGGCAGTGCCATACCGGGTCGGCCGCGGACGGCGCTCCGGCCGGGTTGGCAGCCGTTCGACGATGCCGAGTGCGCGTGCAGCGCACAGACGGGCAATCGGGCAGGCAACGCAGGCCGGGCGTGACGGGGTGCAGACAGTGGCGCCAAGGTCCATGAGCGCCTGCGCAAAATCGCCTGCGCGCGCCGCCGGAGCCACCGGCGCAAGCGCGCCTGCCACGCGGTCGCGCAGGCGCGGCGGCGGTGTCTCGTCCGCCACGAGCCGGGCCACCACGCGCATGACATTGGTGTCGACCACCGCGACCGCCTCGCCAAACGCGATGGCCGCAATGGCCGCTGCGGTGTAGGGGCCGATACCCGGCAGCCGCGCAAGCTCTGCCGATGTTTCGGGAAAGCGGCCGCCCAAGTCTCGCACCACCTGGCGTGCGCAGGCGAGAAGATTGCGCGCCCGCGCATAGTAGCCAAGGCCAGCCCAGGCGGCCATGATCTCGGAATCCGCAGCGCCTGCCAAGGCAACGACGCTCGGCCAGCGCCTTGTGAAGGCTTCGAAATAGGGCCCTGCCGCGGCCACGGTCGTCTGCTGCAGCATGATTTCCGCAAGCCACACGCGATAGGGGTCGGGCCGCTGCACGGATCGGGGCGGAAGCCGCCACGGCAGGCGTCTCGCGCTCCGGTCGTACCAGTCGAGCAGCAGCGGCGCGATCCGGGAGTCGACGGGCATCACCCGTTTCTGGCACAGTGCCCGGCGATGGCAAGCGCGCGACAATCGAAAAGGTCCGGCACGGCGGTGGCTGCGCCCCAGCGCCGCGGCTTTGCCGTCTCGGTTGGAGAGCTTCTGCCCGATGCCGGGGGCGTTGCGTTTCGCAGGTTCGGTTTCGCCCGCGGAGCGCTTCTCACCCGCTGGAAGGAGATCGTCGGGCCCGTCTATGCGCGCTGGTCCGTTCCCGAGGAATTACGACCGGGCCGCGGCAAGGATGCGGGCGCGACGCTCGTCATCCGGGTGGAAGGCGCTTTCGCGACCCAGATGCAGCATGTGTTGCCGCAGGTCCGCGAACGTGCAAACCTCGTGCTCGGCGGCGCCGCAGTCGGCACAGTCCGTCTGGTGCATGGCGCCATCCCGCGCCGGCCGGCGCGTCCTGCTCCGGCCGCTGTTCGGCCTGCGTCCTCCGAACCGGGCCTCCGGGACATTCGAGACCCGGACATGCGCGCCGCGCTTGCCGTCCTCGCCGCTGCAATGGCGGGGAACTGAAGCTCTACAGTTCGTTCACGGGCGCGTCGGCGCTTGCCTTCACATTCTCAATGCACTTCAAGGCATCGGCCTTGGCCTTGTAGCCTTCCGAGGTCACGGCGAGGATATTGCCGTTCCGATGCTTCAGCCGCCACCGCCATTCGCCGGCATTGTCCTTGTAGAGTTCGAAACCCAGCATTGCCCTTTCCCCCGCACTGAAACCGGTGTCTCTTCTGCCCCACGCATGTCAGCGGCGCAACTGCGTGGCTGTTGAAGTCGCACGGGGCCCCGCCTATGTCCGGATGGCAGCCAGTCGGAGTTCGGGAATGACCACGCTGAAAGATCGGGGCGAGGGGTTCGAGAACAAGTTCGCTCATGATGCGGAAACCGAGTTTCGCATCAATGCGCGCCGCAACCTGCTGTTGGGCTTGTGGGCGGCGGAGAAGCTGAAGCTTGAGGGCGATGCGGCCGAGGCCTATGCTCGCGAGGTGGTGCAGGCCGACTTCGAGGAAGTCGGCGATGCGGATGTCGTGCGCAAGGTGATGGGTGATTTCGCGACGGCCGGCGTTCTGATCGGCGAGCCTGAGCTGCGCGAGGTGATGGCGGTGAAGCGCGAGGAAGCCCGCGCGCAGATCCTGGCGGGCTGACCCGGTGCCAATGCCAGCCGAGGAAATCGTTGCGCGCATCAAGGCGGCCATCCCGGATGCGGAGGTGGAGCTCGAAGACCTTGCTGGCGATGATGATCACTGGGCCGCCCGCGTGAGTTCGGCTGCGTTCGTGGGATTGCCTCGGGTGCGGCAGCACAAGCTGGTCTATGCGGCGCTTGGCGGGGAGATGGGCGGTCGATTGCACGCCTTGCAGCTCACAACCATTGCCCGTCCACTGGAGGTATAGTCGGTCATGACAGACCAAGTGCATGCACGCATCGCCGACATTGTCGGCTCCAGCGATGTCGTATTGTTCATGAAGGGCACGCCCCTGTTCCCGCAGTGCGGCTTCTCGAGCCGCGCGGTTGCGATCCTTGAGCATCTCGATGTGCCGTTCCATTCCGTGGACGTGCTTCAGGATCAGGAGGTGCGCCAGGGCATCAAGCACTTCTCGGACTGGCCCACGATCCCGCAGCTCTATGTGAAGGGCGAGTTCATCGGCGGATCGGATATCATGATGGAAATGTTCGAAGCGGGTGAGCTACAATCCGTCCTTGCCGAGAAAGGCGTGGCAAAGGCCGGCTAGGCCTGCACGCAGCGCGGCAAGGGGGCCCGATGCAGCCGTTGAACTTCGCAACCGTCTGGGAGGCCACCCTCGCGCAGTTTCGCGCGCAGCGCTCCGTGCTGATCCCGGTGGGCGCTGCCTTCCTGTTCCTGCCCCAACTCGTGTTCGGCCGTGTGCTGGGGGATTCGACGCCGGCGGAATGGTTCGAGGGGCCTGGCACTCTGCAGGCCGTGCTCGTGCTCGGGCTGGTCCTTGCCACTTCCATCATCGGCCAGCTCTCGATCGCGGCGATCGCGCTCGGCAGCTTCGGCACCGGGACGGTTGGCGACACGCTGAAGGAGGCAGCCAGCCGTCTCCCACCAGCGCTTGCCGGGAGCCTCATCCAGGGGATCGCCTTCGGCTTCGGGCTGATTCTCCTGATCGTGCCCGGGCTCTACATGCTTGGGCGACTTTGGCTGGTTGTCCCGCTGATCGTGGCCGAGACGCGCGATCCGCTGGACGCCATCCGTCGCAGCTGGGAACTGACGCGCGGGCGCGGGTTGCAGATCATGGGCTTCGTGGCCCTGCTGCTTCTCGGTGTGCTGTTGCTGACGCTCGCGGCCGGCGGCCTGGCCAGCGGGCTGGGCGCGCTTCTGGCGCTTGCGATTGGAACGCCGGAAGAAGGCTGGGGCGTGTCCCGCTGGTTGGTGGAGTTGGTGAGAACTGCCGTCTCAGCCGGGCTCGGGCTGATGCTCGCACTGTTCGTCGCGGAACTCTATCGTGCGCTGAAGGTCGCCCCTCCGCCCGAAGCCTGAGCAGCGTCAGCCGCGCGTGCGGGCGCGCAGCAAGGCAGCGAGGCATTCGCCGGGCTGCACATCCTGCCCGTTGGGCAGCCGCGCCTCGGCATGGGTGGCGACCGGCGCCGCGCCGGGGCTGGGAAGGTAGAAGAGGTCCAGCACACAGGCACCAGCGAACTGCAGATGGCGGGCCGGACCTTCGCGCCGGTCCAGCGATGTCTTCCCGAGAAGCGACAGCGCGACCTCTGCGGGCTGGCCCAGCAGCTTCTCCATCCCGGCCGGCCGGGATGGCGGTGTAACCGCGTCCAGCTTTGGCGCCGGCGCCGTCGCGCAGGCGGACAGCAACCCGCACAGGAGCAGTGGAGCGGACCGCGACAGCATCGCGCCCGTCTAGCCGTGGTGGCGCGCCGATGCTAGGCGGCCCGAAACCGTCAGGGAACCCGAATGACAGCCGAGCTGGACGTGCTTGCGATCGGCAATGCGATCGTGGATGTGATCGCCCGCCACGAGGACCAGTTCCTCACAGATCTTGGAATCCCAAAGGGCTCCATGCGGCTGATATCGGCCGAGGAGGCTGCGACGCTCTATTCCTCGATGGGCCCCGGCCGCGAGATTTCCGGCGGATCCGCCGCGAACACCACTGCCGGGCTGGCCGCGCTCGGAGCGAGGGCGGCCTTCATCGGCCGCGTCTCCGACGATCAGTTGGGGCATGTCTTTTCCCATGACATCCGCGCAGCGGGTGTCGACTATCGCACCCCACCAGCCAATGGCGGCCGGCCAACGGGCCAGTGTCTGATCATCGTGACGCCCGACGCGCAGCGGACGATGAACACCTATCTCGGCAGCTGCCAGGAGCTGGACGAGGGCGATATCGACGAGGCACTGGTCCGCGCGGCGAAGGTCACCTACTTCGAGGGATATCTGTGGGATCCGCCGGCGCCCATCCGGGCCATCCGCAAGGCGGCGGGCCTTGCCCGTGCGTCTGGTCGCGAAGTCGCGATGACGCTGTCGGACGTGTTTTGCGTGGAGGGGCACCGCGAGGCGTTTCTCGGCCTTCTCGGAGACATGGTCGACATCGTCTTCGCGAACGAGAATGAGGCAAAGGCGCTGTTTCGCACGGATGATGTGGCAGAAGCAGCGAATGCGCTCGCCGCCCGCACATCCGTTGCAATCGTCACCCGATCGGAAAAGGGCGCAATCGTGCTGAACGGAGCGGAGCGCCACGAGGTGCCGATCTCTCCGGCCGCGCGGGTGCTCGATACGACCGGCGCCGGTGACCTGTTCGCCGCCGGATTCCTCGCTGGCTATACCTCGGGCCGCGACTTGCGCGCATGCGCGGTCATGGGAACCATCGCGGCCGCCGAGGTGATCGAGCATTTCGGCGCCCGGCCGGAGGATGATCTGAAGGCGCGTGTTGCACGCCTCCTTGGGTAGGTGCCGACTTCAGCCCATGCGCGTGAGCATCGGCCCGAGCGGGCGGCCGGCGAAGATGTGCAGGTGAAGATGCGGCACTTCCTGGTGCGCATGGGTGCCGGCATTGGCGAGCAGGCGATAGCCATCCTCTTCCAACCCCAGGTCGCGCGCCACCTTCCCAATGGCCCGAACGAGCCCGGCGATCTCCGCGTCTGACGCCTTTTCGGAAAAGTCCGCGAAGCTCACATAGGGCCCCTTGGGGATCACGAGCACATGCACCGGCGCCTGCGGGTTGATGTCGTGAAACGCGAGCGACCATTCATCCTCGTGGACTTTCCGCGCCGGGATCTCGCCGCGCAGGATCTTGGCGAAGATGTTTGACGGATCATAGGGCTGACGCGCGTTCACGCTCATTTGCGGGCCTCCTTCTCTGCCACTCCCGATTGTCCCTCGCGCCTGGCAAGCTCCGTGAGCACGGCATCGAGCGTCACACCGCGCGCGCCCAGCAGAACCAGCAGGTGGAAGAGGAGATCGGCGGCCTCGGCTGCGAGGCGCGCCTCGTCTTCGGCGAGCGCGGCGATCAGGGTCTCGACCGCCTCTTCGCCGAACTTTTCCGCCACCTTGGGCAGACCCTTGGCCATCAGGCGGGCGACATGGCTGCGCTCTGCAAGCGACGGGTCGCGTGTCAGCGCTTTGCGCCGTTCGGCGATCACCGCTTCCAGGCGCGCAAGGATCTCGCTCATGCCGGAACCGGTGCCGGGCGCACGCGCACGCCGGCCGCGGCGAGTGCGGCCTTTGCGTCGGCAATGCGGGCTTCGCCGAAATGGAAGATGGAGGCTGCCAGCACCGCGTCG
>JBKBXK010000061.1:0-3940 GCA_046314095.1 Thermaurantiacus sp.
ATGTATCGCCCCGAGTTCGAGGGCGAGGCCTGTGGCGTGGGCCTGGTGGCCGAAACATCCGGCCGGGCCTCGCGCCGCGTGGTCGATGCCGCGATCGAGGCGCTCTGCGCCGTCTGGCACCGGGGCGCGGTGGATGCCGACGGCAAGACCGGCGACGGCGCCGGGATCATGCTCGACCTTCCCATCCGCTTCTTTCACGAGGCAATCGACAAGGCCGGGCAGCAACCCAAGCCCAACCTTCTCGGCATCGGCATGGTGTTCCTGCCCCGCACCGATCTTGGCAGCCAGGAGTCCTGCCGCACCATCGTCGAGTCCGAAGTCATCGCCTTCGGTTACAGCATCTATGGCTGGCGGCAGGTGCCGATCGACATATCCGTGATCGGCGAAAAGGCAGCCGCGCTCCGCCCCGAGATCGAGCAGATCATGATCGCCGGCCCGGCGGAAACCGGACGCGACGCGCGCGCGCAGTTCGAAAAGGATCTCTATGTGCTGCGCCGCCGGATCGAAAAGCGCGTCATCGCCGCGCAGATCCAGGGCTTCTACATCTGTTCTCTCTCGTGCGAGACCATCGTCTACAAGGGGCTGTTCCTCGCCGAGGCGCTGAAACCCTTCTACCCCGATCTTTCGGACCCGCGGTTCGAGAGCCGCTTTGCCATCTATCACCAGCGCTATTCCACCAACACCTTCCCGCAGTGGTGGCTGGCGCAGCCATTCCGCTGCCTTGCCCACAATGGCGAGATCAACACCATCCGCGGCAACAGGAACTGGATGGCAAGCCACGAGATCCGGATGGCGGCAAATGCCTTCGGGGAGCATTCGGAAGACATCAAACCGCTGATCCCCGCCGGCGCGTCCGACACCGCGGCGCTCGATGCCGTGTTCGAGGGCGTGGTGCGCGCCGGGCGGTCGGCGCCGGAGGCCAAGCTGATGCTGGTGCCGGAGGCGTGGCAGAACGCCCCCGACATGCCCGCGACACATCGGCCGATGTATGCGCACTATGCAAGCGTGATGGAGCCATGGGACGGGCCGGCCGCGCTCACCATGACCGATGGGCGCTGGGTTGTCGCCGGCATGGACCGCAACGCGCTTCGGCCCATGCGCACGACCCTTACCGATGATGGCCTTCTCGTCGTCGGTTCCGAGACGGGCATGATCGTGCTGCCCGAGGACCGGATCGTCCGCAAGGGCCGCCTCGGGCCGGGAGAGATGATTGCCGTCGATCTGGCCGAAGGCCGCCTCTATCTCGATCGCGAGGTGAAGGATCGCCTGGCTGCGGAGCGGCCCTATGCCGACTGGGTGTCGGGCTATCGCTCCGTTGCCGACCTGCCCGAAGCACCGCTGCCGGAGCGGCTGCCTGTGGAGCGGCTGCGCCGGTTGCAGGTCGCAGCCGGCATCACCATGGAAGACATGGAGCTGATCCTCGCGCCCATGGTGGAAACGGCCAAGGAAGCCGTTGGTTCGATGGGGGACGATACGCCGCTGGCGGTCATCTCCGACAATCCGCGACAGATGGCGCACTTCTTCCGGCAGAATTTCAGCCAGGTCACCAACCCGCCGATCGACAGCCTGCGCGAAGCCCGCGTGATGAGCCTGAAGACGCGGTTCGGGAACCAGGGCAATATCCTCGACACCGACACGCCGCAGACCGACGTGCTGGTGCTCGACAGCCCGGTCGTCACCTCGGTCGAGTGGGCCCGGCTGAAGGCGCATTTCGGGGACGGCGTGGCCGAGATCGATTGCAGCTTTCCCATCAGCGGCGGCCCTGAGGCACTGCGCGCCGAAATCGCGCGCATTCGCGCCGACGCGGAACAGGCGGTGCGCTCCGGCCGCTGCCACATCTTCCTCACCGACGAGAACCAGGGGCCGGAACGCGCGGCCATCGCCATGATCCTCGCCTGCGCCGCCGTCCACACCCACCTTGTCCGCCAGGGCCTCAGGACCTTTGCCTCGATCAATGTGCGCGCCTCGGATTGTCTCGACACCCATGGCTTTGCGGTTCTCGTCGGGGTCGGCGCGACAACCGTGAACGCGTGGCTTGCGGAAGAGGCCATCGCAGACCGCCATGCGCGCGGCCTCTTCGGCGAGATGGACCTCCAGACCTGTCTCGAACGCTACCGCAAGGCAGTGAACGAGGGCCTGCTCAAGATCATGTCGAAGATGGGGATTGCGGTCATCTCCAGCTATCGTGGCGGCTACAATTTCGAAGCCGTCGGGCTTTCCCGCGCGCTCGTGGCCGATTTCTTCCCGGGGATGCCGGCGAAGATCTCGGGCGAGGGCTATGTAAGCCTCCACGAGAATGCCCGGCTGCGCCACGAAAAGGCCTGGGACGAGGCAGTGATCAGCCTGCCGGTCGGGGGCCTCTACCGCCATCGATCCGGTGGCGAAGCGCACGCCTGGGAAGGGCAGCTCATTCATCTGCTGCAGGAAGCCGTGGCCAAAGACAGCTATTCGGCATTCCGCAAGTTTTCCGAAGGCGTGCGGAAGCTGCCGCCCATCTATCTCAGGGATCTGATGGAGTTCGCGCCCTCGTCCCATCCCGTTCCGGTCGACGAAGTGGAATCGATCACCCAGATCCGCAAGCGCTTCGTGACGCCCGGCATGTCTCTGGGCGCGCTCAGCCCCGAAGCGCACGAGACGCTCGCGATCGCAATGAACCGCATCGGCGCCAAAGCCGTTTCCGGAGAGGGCGGCGAAGATCCGGCGCGCTTCGCGCCCTACGCCAATGGCGACAACGCCAACTCCACCATCAAGCAGATCGCAAGCGGCCGCTTCGGGGTCACCACCGAGTATCTGAACGCGGCAACCGAGATCGAGATCAAGATGGCCCAGGGCGCCAAGCCCGGCGAGGGCGGGCAGCTGCCCGGCTTCAAGGTAACCGACATGATTGCCCGCCTGCGCCACGCCACGCCGGGCGTCACCCTCATCTCCCCACCTCCGCACCACGACATCTATTCGATCGAGGACCTCGCCCAGCTCATCTACGATCTGAAGCAGGTGAACCCGGAGGCGCGCGTCTGCGTGAAGCTCGTCTCCTCGGCCGGCATCGGCACCGTCGCTGCCGGTGTCGCCAAGGCGCATGCCGATACGATCCTGGTGTCCGGTCATGCAGGCGGCACGGGGGCCTCGCCGCAGACCAGCATCAAATATGCCGGCACGCCGTGGGAGATGGGGCTGTCCGAGGTCAACCAGGTGCTGACGCTCAATGGCCTTCGCCACCGGGTGAAGCTGCGGGTGGACGGCGGGCTCAAGACCGGGCGCGACGTGGTGATAGGAGCCATTCTGGGCGCCGAGGAGTTCGGCATCGGCACCATGAGCCTTGTGGCCATGGGCTGCATCATGGTGCGGCAATGTCATTCCAACACCTGCCCGGTCGGCGTCTGCACCCAGGACGAGGCGCTGCGTGCGCGCTTCGGCGGAACGCCGGAAAAGGTGATCAATCTGATGAGCTTTGTTGCCGAGGAAGTGCGCGACCTCTTGGCGCGCCTTGGCTATCGCTCGCTCGAGGAAATCGTCGGCCGCACCGAACTCTTGCGCCAGGTCAGCCGCGGTGCCGAGCATCTGGACGATCTCGATCTCAACCCGATCCTCGCCAAGGTGGATGCGCCAGACCGGATGCGCCTTGCCGATCCCTCGATTGCCCGAAACCCGGTGCCTGACAGCCTCGACGCCGACATCGTGCGCGACGCGGCCCCGCTGTTCGAGCGCGGCGAGAAGATGCAGCTCGCCTACACGGTCCGGAACACCCACCGCGCGGTCGGCACCCGCTTGTCCGCGCGCATCACGCGGCAGTTCGGAATGACCGGACTCGCGCCGGGCCATGTCCATATCCGCCTGCGCGGTTCGGCCGGCCAGTCGCTCGGCGCCTTCGCCGTCCAGGGCGTGACGCTGGAGGTGTTCGGTGATGCAAACGATTATGTCGGAAAGGGGCTCTCAGGGGCCC
>JBKBXK010000061.1:3950-10352 GCA_046314095.1 Thermaurantiacus sp.
GCAACCATCATCGTCCGGCCGATGGTGTCCTCCCCGCTGGGCAGCAACCGCAACGCCATCATCGGCAACACCGTGCTCTATGGGGCCACCGCCGGGGAGCTGTTCGCAGCCGGGCAGGCCGGCGAACGTTTTGCTGTCCGCAACTCCGGGGCGACCGTCGTGGTCGAGGGCTGCGGCGCCAACGGCTGCGAATATATGACGGGCGGCACGGCCGTGATCCTGGGGCCGGTGGGCGCCAATTTCGCTGCTGGCATGACCGGCGGCATGGCGTTCCTCTTCGACGAGGACGGCAGTTTCGAGCGGCGCGCAAACCCGGAAACCGTGGTCTGGCAGCGCCTCGAAAGCGCGCATTGGGAAACGGTGCTGAAGTCCCTCGTCGAACGACATTGCGCCCTGACATCGAGCGGCTGGGCGGAGCAGCTGCTGGCCACCTGGGAGGCCTCGCGCGGCCGCTTCTGGCAGATCTGCCCGAAGGAGATGGTCTCTCGCCTCGCCCACCCGCTGTCGGATGACGTCCCGGCCATGGTGGCAGCGGAATAGTGGATCTCGAAGCTCTCGAAGCGGATCTGCGGGCGCAGGCGCTCGCCTTCCCGGAAACCTCGGAGCATTTCCCCTGGGGCGAGCGCGTGGTGAAGGTAGGCGCCGGCGCCAATCCGAAGGTGTTCGTGTTCCTCTCGCACTGGAAAGACGGCTTCAACGTAACGCTGAAACTGCCCCAGTCGCGCGACTTCGCGCTGATGTTCGAGCCGTGCACGCCCTCGGGGCACAATCTCGGCAAATCGGGCTGGGTGACGACCCGCCTGTTCGCAGCCAGCGATTTCGACACCGACCTCCTGGGCTCCTGGCTCGAGGAAAGCTATCGGGCGATCGCCCCGAAGCGGCTGGTGAAGGCGCATTTCGGCGCTTGAACCGCCGGCCTGGCCGCGCCATGCACACGGCGATGCAGCAGGAACGAATGGATTGGCCCGGCGGCGCCAAGGTCGCGCTGTCGCTTGTTGTCAATGTCGAGGAGGGCTCGGAGATGACCGTCGCCCGAGGCGACAAGGGCATGGAGCCGGTCGACGAACTGGGCGTGTTCGTGAAGGCGCCCATCCGCAACTATTCCAATGAGAGCAACTATCTCTACGGAATCAAGGCCGGCGCCCCGCGCGTGGCCGAGCTGCTTGAGACCTATCGCGTCAAGGCGAGCTGGACGGTTGCAGCCATGAGCCTCGAAAACCACCCCGAGGTGGCGGCGGCCATCAAGGCGCTCGGTCACGAGCCGGTCTCGCATGGCTGGCGCTGGGTGCACCAGTTCCGGATGAACGTGGAAGAGGAGCGCGCCTTCATCCGCCGCGCCACGGACTCGATCGAGGCCAGCACCGGCACAAGACCGGTGGGCTGGCTGTCGCGCTATCTGCTCACCGACAACACCCGCCGCCTCCTCATCGAGGAAGGCTATGCATATCACATGGACGATTATTCCGGTGACGTGCCGTTCTGGGACCGGGAGACGGTGCCCGGCCGCCCCATCGTCATCCTGCCCTATCAGCTCGACACCAACGACATGAAGATGTGGACCGACCCGGCCTACACCCCCGAGGCATGGCTTCACTACGCCATCCGCACCTTCGATCAGCTGGCGCGCGAGGGCGAGGCCGGCGCTCCGAAAATGATGTCGCTGGGCCTGCACCTGCGCATCATCGGCCGGCCGGGCCGTATCTGGGCGCTGCGCGAGTTCCTCCAGCATGTGACCGGCAGCGGCGCCGCCTGGATCGCCACACGGCGCGACATCGCCGACCATTTCCGGAGCCACCAACCGGCCTGAGCCGGTCAGTATCGTGGCGTCTTGGCCTCGGCCGTGGGTTTCGGCCGTTGCATCGCCGGCTCCTCAGCGGGTTGAACCGGCTTGGCCGATCGAACGGCGCCGGAAAAGGCCCGCGGCAGACGCAGGCGCGCCTCTTCGCCATCGACCTCGATGCAGTCACCGCCGAAGAACGGCCGCGGGCACAATGTCCACTTGCCCTTTGCCTGCACGGACCGGGCCGCGAAATGCATGCGCTGAACCTCTCCGTCGAGGCTGAGGCTGGCGCCACCGAAGTCTGCCTGCCGGTAGAGGTCCAGCTTGGCGGCCGGGGCGGCCGGGGCGGCTGCAGCCGCCCCGGCACATAGCAGCAGACCGAAGCCGGATGCCCGGATCATCCCGCCTGCGAGCGCGTGCAGAGCACGTCGGCCAGATAGACCTGGCGGCTGACGGTCTCCATCAGCGCGTGCCGGGCATAGTTCCAGCCGACGGCACGACAGAACTCCTCTGCCGACTGGCGCGCGCAGGCCGCCGTGGCCGAGCCGATGCGACAGGCAAGCACGCGCCGGCCCATCAGCGCGGGCGCCGGGAAGAACTCGGCCGCCATGCCGCGAAGGCTCTGCGCGCTGCCGGGTGGCGGCGGGCGGGTGTCGGGCGGCTGTGGCGCGGAGACCAGCCGGATGGAGTTCAGCGGCCCCGGCCAGTTGAAGCTGTTGCGCAGATTTGGCGTATCGCGAGCAACTGTGATGCACTGCCCCCGGAATCTGACGCCAGAGCAGAGTTCCCACGTTCCGCCGCGCACCCGGATCGCATTGATGGTGAAACCCATCCGGAGATTCGGATCATCCCTTGAAATCGCAACCGCCGGCCCGTTGAAACCTGTATCGCGATAGACGGTCACTTCCTGGGCCAGCGCAGGCATCGCCAATGCTGCCGCGAAAGTTGCAACCGCAACACGCAGGACTTTGGGCATCACTCCCCTCCCCTCAACCATTTCTGCACCCTAACGCCTGACACGCCGCGTGGCGAGAGTCTTGTCGCCCGTGCTGCGGTTGTGGGAAAAGAGCCTTGTCCGGCGAGAAAGTCGGCACAGATGTGCACCAATGACACAGCTTCTGTTCTCTATGGCGGCGATCGCCGCACTCGTGGCCCTTGCCTGGATCCTCGGGTTTCGCAGCCAGCCGGTGCTCGGCGAATCCGATGCGACCGACGAGGCCGAGGCCATGCTGCCAGGCTTCCGGGCGCAGGCGTGTCTCGTTGCCGCTGATGGCCGCGCCGCGCTCGTTCACGGCATCGACGGAAGCCGTGCGCTGGTGGCCCCCAAGGGTGACCGCTGGGTGGTGCGCCGCCTGGACAATGCAGCTATCCGGCAGGTGGGAGAGCGGGAGTTGCGGATCGACTGCCACGATACGGGCCTGCGGGCCGTGCGCTTTCCGCTTGACGGAACGCCCCCCGGCTGGATTGGAGCACAGACAGAGCAAGCATGACTGTACCCAGCCTTCCTGACCCCGTGCAGCTTGCAGTGCCTGCCTTCGCAGCTCTGGTTGCGCTGGAAATGTGGCTGGTGCGCCGCCGCGGGCGCGGTGCCTATGACTGGAAGGATGCAGGCGCCTCGCTGACCCTTGGTCTCGGGAGCACCGTCGCCGGGCTGCTGACGGCCGGCGCGGTTGTCGGAATCGCCTACTTCGTCTGGCAATTCCGGCTCTTCGACATTCCATGGGCGTGGTGGGCGTTCCTGCTCTGCTTTGTGTTGGATGATCTCGCCTACTACTGGTTCCACCGCACCGCGCACCGCGTGCGCTGGTTCTGGGCCAGCCATGTCGTCCATCACAGCTCCCAGCATTACAATCTCACCACTGCATTGCGGCAGACATGGACAGGCTTCATCAGCCTCGCATTCATCTTCCGGCTGCCGCTGTTCCTGATCGGATTCGATCCGGCGATGGTGGCCTTTTGCGCCGGGCTCAACCTTGTCTACCAGTTCTGGATTCACACCGAGCAGGTCGGCCGCCTGCCGCGCTGGGCGGAAGCGGTGATGAACACGCCCTCGCATCATCGGGTCCACCACGCCACCAACCCGCTCTATCTCGACCGCAACTACGCCGGGGTGTTCATCATCTGGGACCGGATGTTCGGCACATTCCAGCCGGAACGTGACGATGTCCGGCCGCGCTATGGCATCGTCAAGAACCTCGGCACGCTGAACCCGCTCTGGGCGGCGGTGCACGAGTGGGTCGGCATCGCACGCGACGTCTCCCGCGCCCAGTCGGCAAACGACCTGGCGGGCTATATCGCCGGGCCGCCCGGCTGGCGTCCCGATGGGGCGGGTGAAACGTCCGAGGCCATCCGCGCACGCTGGGAGGCGACCAGGCAAGAGGCGGCGGAACGCGGCGCATGAAGGCGCAAAGGGTCTTCCTCTGGGCCGTTGCAATCCTGGTGATGCTCCTGATCCTCGGGGCAATCATCTGGCGTCTGGCTGGCGAGAATCTGGTGCGCTGGGCCACAACGCCCACCCGGCCCTTCGTGGACAGCCCACAGGCCCCGGACCCGGATTATGGCAGCGTGGAGATGTGGATCGCCCGACCCGACATCGCGTCGAACCCGGCGCTGTTCGCGCCGGAGGGGTTCCAGCCGGCGCCGCGTGCCGCCGCTGCCACATTCTATATTCCGCCCACGGCCTTTTTCGGCCGCAACCGGTGGAACGCCCCCTTCGACGACCGTGGCACCAACGAGCGGCTGGACCTGTTCACCCGCTTCCAGGCGAGCGTCTTCAACGGCGTCTCCGAGGTGTGGGCTCCACGCTATCGGCAGGCGACCTTCGGCACCTTCTTTGCCGAAGGGCCAGACGCCGAGGCTGCGCTCGTGTTCGCATATCGCGACGTGCTTCGCGCCTTCGACGCCTTTCTCTCCGCCCAGCCGGAGGATCGGCCGATCATCCTTGCCGGCCACAGCCAGGGCGCCCGGCACCTTCTCCATCTCCTTCGGGACCGTGTGGCCGGAACCCCGCTCGCCGCGCGGGTGGTTGCCGTATATGCCGTGGGCTGGCCAGTCGCCGTGGAGGCCGATCTCCCGCTGCTCGGCCTGCCGCTCTGCTCCGGGCAGGAGGAGGCTGGCTGCCTCCTTTCCTGGCAATCCTGGGCCGCCGACACCGATCTCCCCAAGGTGATCGCAAGCTTTGCGCCTGTTCGGGACATTTCCGGCCAGCCCCTGGGCGCGGCGCGCATGGCCTGCCTCAATCCGCTGACCGGAAGCGACGCCGCAGCGACGCAGGACGCCAATCTCGGGAGCCTGGTGGAGGACAGGATCCGGCCACGATTGACGGGTGCCTCCTGCCATCCGTCCGGCCTGCTGCTGCTCGATCCGCCGCCGGGAGACATCGGCTCCTACGTGCTCCCCAACGGCAACTACCACGCCTATGACTACAACCTGTTCTGGGTGAACATCCGGGCCGATGTGGAGGCGCGGCTTGGCGCCTTCGCAACCGCGCGCGCCGGCGCGGGAGCATGACCGCGGCACTGCTGACGACCGACCCGGAGGCCTTCGCAGCCGCTGTCGGCACGGGGCGCCGCCTTCTCGGGCTCGACATCGGCACCCGCACCATCGGCCTTGCAACTGCAACGGCGGACTGGAGCTTTGCAACGGCCCGCGAAACCATTGCCCGCAAGCGGTGGGCCGACGATCTCGGCGCGCTCCGGCGGTTCGTGGAAGCGGACGACATAGGCGGGCTCGTCGCGGGCCTGCCGCTGGGGATGGACGGAAAGGACACGCCACGCACCCAGTCGGTGCGCGCCACTGCCCGGAATCTCGCCCGCGATCTGGGCCTCCCCGTGCTGTTGTGGGACGAGCGCTGGTCGACCGTCGCAGTCGAGCGCGAGATGGTCGCAGCCGACCTCAGCCGCGCCCGACGCGCGGAGCGGGTGGACCGGCTGGCCGCCGCCCACATCCTCGAAGGTGCGCTCGCCCGCCTTGCCCGCGTACCCCCCGGGCTCTAGATACGGGCCTCATGGCCTCGCTCCCTCCCGGCGCAGACCCCTTTCCCTACCCGCATCTCCTTGGAATTGCCGGCATGCAGCCGTGGGAGATTGCCTCCCTCCTCGACGAAGCCGAGCAGTGGGTGGCCCGCGGACGGCAGGCACGCAAGCATGACGAACTCCTGCGCGGGCTGACCCAGATCAACGCCTTCTTCGAGGCCTCGACCCGCACGCTGCTATCGTTCGAAATCGCCGGCAAGCGGCTGGGTGCGGATGTGGTTAACCTGCAGGCAGGGCAGAGCTCGCTCGCCAAGGGCGAGACGCTGCTCGATACCGCGCTGACGCTCAACGCCATGCGCCCGGATGTCATCGTGATCCGCCACGGCGCCTCAGGCGCAGTCGCCTTGATCGCCGAAAAGGTCGACTGTCCGGTGCTGAACGCCGGCGACGGCCGTCACGAGCACCCAACGCAGGCGCTGCTCGACGCGCTCACCATCCGCCGCCGCAAGGGCGACCTGGCGCAGCTCACGGTCGCCATCTGCGGCGACATTCTGCACAGCCGGGTGGCGCGCTCGAACTTCCACCTGCTCACCGCGATGGGCGCAAGCGTGCGCGCGGTGGCGCCACCCACGCTGATGCCGGCCCATG
>JBKBXK010000062.1:0-10098 GCA_046314095.1 Thermaurantiacus sp.
GGCGATGCTGCCGGGCGAAACCCAGCCTACGGAGATCGGGCGGCTCAACCTCGTTGCCTTTATCAACCCGGCGGGCCTCGAACCGATTGGCGAGAACATGTTCCTCGAATCCGCGGGCTCGGGGCCGGCGCAGCAGGGCAACCCGGCCGAGGGCGGCTTTGGCCGCGTGCGCCAGGGCGCTCTTGAAGCTTCGAATGTCTCCACGGTGCAGGAGCTTGTGGAAATGATCGAGACCCAGCGCGCCTACGAGATCAACGCCAAGGTGATCTCCGCTGCCGACGACATGATGCGCTATGTCAATCAGACTATCTAGGCTGTTGCTTCTGGCGTCGCTGGCGCTTGCGGCCTGCAAGGTGGACAATCCGCTGTCCGAGCGGGTGCAGCCCATTCCGCCCGCGGTCGCGGTTGCGCCGCCGCCTTCGCCCCAGCCCACCGGCAGTATCTTCGCTGCCTCTGGCGGCCATGGCCTGACACTTGCCGAGGATCGACGCGCGCGCCGGGTGGGCGATATCCTCACCGTGGTTCTGGTCGAACGGCTCGATGCGCAGAAAAGCGCCCGACAGGATTCCTCGCGCCAGGCGGACCGCCAGCTCACGCTTCCCGACGTGCCGCCGTTCAGCTGGGTTCCGACCGAGCTGTTTTCCGGCGGCACCGACACCAGCTTCCAGGGGCAGGGCCGCACCCAGCAATCGAGCCGGATTTCGGGCGAGATCACGGTGACGGTCGCACATGTGCTGCCCAATGGCGCGCTGATGATCCGCGGCGACCGGCGCCTGCAACTGACCCGCGGGGAGGAACAGGTGCAGCTGACCGGCATCGTGCGTCCGGAGGACATCGGGCCTGACAACCGCGTCGCGTCCACCCGCGTTGCCGACGCCCGCCTGCGCTACACCGGCACCGGCGAGGTGGCGGCGCAGGCGCGGCAAGGCTTCCTCAGCCGCTTCTTCGACAGGATCACCCCCTTCTGATGCCATGGCGCTTGCCTATCCTGCTGCTTCTGCTTGCGCTTTTGTGGGCCGTTCCGGCCCTTGCCGCCGAGCGTGTGCAGGATCTGGCAAGCTTCCGCGGCATCCGCGCAAACCAGCTCGTCGGCTATGGGCTGGTGGTGGGCTTGCCGGGCACGGGCGACGACAATCTGGCCTACACGGTCCAGTCCATGCGCTCGGCCACGGCCGCACTCGGCATTCAGCTGCCTCCGGGCGTCAACACCCAGTTGAAGAACTCGGCAGCGGTGATGATCACCGCCGAGCTTCCGCCTTTCGCCAAGCCAGGGCAGCGCATCGACGTCACCGTGTCGGCGCTTGGCCGCGCCAAGTCGCTGCGCGGAGGCACGCTGATGCTCGCGCAGCTGAAGGGCGCCGATGGCGAGACCTACGCGCTGGCGCAGGGCAATCTCACCGTGGGCGGGTTCGGGGCCGAGGGGGCGGACGGAAGCCGTGTGGTCGTCAATGTTCCGACGTCAGGCAGGATTCCCGGTGGGGCGCTGGTGGAGCGCACGGTCCCCGCACCATTTGCTGGCGGGCCGCTGATCCTTGATCTCCATACGCCGAGCTTCACCACTGCCCAGGCGCTGGCAGACGCCATCAATGCAACGCACGGACGCATGATTGCCCGCGCGGAAGATGCCGTCAGCGTCGTCGTCGACGTGGCCGGTGCGCCCGCAGACCAGGTGGCCCTGGCGGCACGGCTGGAGAATGTGCGCGTGACCGCAGCCGAACCGCCCGCGCGTGTTGTTGTAAATGCACGGACGGGAACGGTCGTGATAGGCGGAAATGTCCGCATCCTCCCCGCCGCCGTCGCGCACGGCAGTCTCACCGTTGCCATCCGCGAGGATGTGCGTGTCTCGCAGCCGAACCCGCTCGGCCGGGGGCAGACGGTCGTGACGCCCGCGTCAGAGGTTGCCGTGGGCGAAGAGCAGGTGCGCATGGCGATGTTCGCTCCCGGCGCGCGGCTTTCCGATATCGTGGATGCAGTAAATGCGCTCGGCGCGGCGCCCGGAGATCTCGTCGCCATCCTCGAAGCGCTCCGCCAGGCCGGCGCACTGCGCGCCGAACTGGTGATTATCTGATGGCCGCTCCGATCTCCCCGCGCGGCATGCCCCCGATCATCGAGGAGCCACCGCCGCGCGAGGCCGCGGAGGCAGGGCGGGCCTTCGAGGCGCTGATCCTTGCCCAGCTCCTGCGGTCCGCACGGGCTTCGGCTGATCTGATGGGCGGGCGCGAATCAGGCGCAGATGACGGCTGGCGGGACCTGGCCGAGCGTCGCACTGCGGAGGCGCTGGCGAGCGTGAGCCCGCTTGGGCTTGCCCAGCTTCTTGCACGCGCATCGGAAGCGGAGGCGAAGCCATGAGCAACCTTCTGGGGATCGCGCTTACCGGCGTTCGGGCCTACCAGGGCGCGCTGGAAACGGTTGCGGACAATGTCGCCAACGCGGCAACGCCGGGCTATGTTCGCCGGGTCCCCTCGCTGGTGTCGACCCCGGCCGGCGGCTCGCTGTCGCCGCTGGAGCGCGACCTTTTGACCGGAAGCGGCGTGCAGCTGACAGGCATCAGCCGCGCGGCCGACCTGCTGCGACAGGACAGTCTCCGGCGCAGCGAAGGGGATGTGGCAGCGCTGCAGGCTTCGACGCGTTGGCTTTCCACAATCGAGAACGCGCTGACCGGCCCGGCGTCCCTGTCAGGGCCGATGGCCGAGTTCTTTGGCGCTGCCGCCGACCTCGCGGCCGACCCGGCGGCAATCGCCGTGCGTGCCACATTTCTTGCCCGTGCGGACACTGTGGCTGAGCGCTTCAACATCAATTCGGCGACCCTTGAGCGCATCCGGACAGACATGGACGCCGAAGCACGGGTGGACGTGCAGCGGCTCAATTCGCTGGCGGTCGGCCTCCGCGAGGTGAATGCGCAGCTTCGCCGTGCAACTCCCGGTGGCAGCGCAGCCGCGGTGCTCGCCGACGAGCGGGACAAGCTGCTCACCGAGCTGGCGACGATCGTCAGCATCGATGTGGCGTTCGGCGAACGCGGGGTCGTGACGGTTCGCATTCCCGATGGGGGAGGCCCGATTCTGGTGGACCGGCTGGATGCCAATCCGGCCCGGCTCGATCCGTCACCGGACGGCGGCTATCGGCTGCGTCTTGGCACACAGGGCGACGATGTCCCCGCAACGATCCTCGGCGGCTCGCTGGCCGGGCTGTCCGTCGCCAGACAGCAGCTGGCGCAGACCCAGGTGCGTCTGGACGGGCTGGCCGATCGGTTCGCCGAGGAGACCAACCTGGTCCATGCCGCAGGCGTGAACCTGCGCGGGGAGCCAGGCGAGCCGCTGTTCGGCACGGCCATCGTGCGTGTGCGCCCGGCAACCGCCAATGCCGGCGACGCGCGCATCAGCGCCCAGCTTGCCGATGGGGCGAGCCCGCCGGCCCTGCGGCTCAGCTACAACTCGGCAACCCAGGCCTGGACGCTTGCCCGCGCCGACCTTTCCGACAGCGTGGTGGGCGGGCTTCCGCTCAGCCTTGACGGCGTGTCGGTCGACGGGTTCGGGAATCCCCGGGATGGCGATGTGTTCACCCTCAACGCGATCGGGGGCGCGGCCGGCATTCACCTGCGGCCGCTGGAGCCGGCCGACGCGGCGGCCGCGCCCGCTTTCATTGCCGATGCCGCGGCCGACAATCTCGGCGCGGGACGGGTCGAACTGGGGACCGGGCCGGTCCTCGATCCGGCGGCCACACCACCCTTCGCGCTGACCGTGCTGGCCGGTGGCCTCGTCGAACTGCGCGATGCCGACGATGCGCTGCTGGCGTCCGGAGCTATCGGAGACTGGTTGCCTGCTGACGGCGTTTCCGTGCGGCTGACCGGTGCCGCCCTTGCGGGCGACGTTTTCCGGATCCTGTCCAACAGCTTTGGCGGCGGAGCCGCGAACGCCGTCCGCATGGCTGAGCTGCGCGGTCTTGGCGGGCCGGCCGGCACGATCGAGGAAGCAAATGACAGGCTGGTCACCGGGATCTCGGTGCCGCTCAACACGGCAATGTCCCGCCTGGATGTGGCGCGGGGAGCGCGGGATTCGGCAGCTGAAGCGCTCGACTTCGTGTCCGGGGTCGATCTCAATCGCGAGGCGGCGGAGATGCTGCGGTTCCAGCAGGCCTACCAGGCCAATGCCCGGGTCATCCAGACCTCGCGCGAGATCTTCGAGGCGATCCTCGCCGCTGGCCGCTGAGGGAGAGAGTCATGACGCTTGTGAACAGCCGCATGCCTATCATGCTGCAGGCCGAGCGAATGCAGCGCATCGAGGGCAAGATGACGCGCATCCAGGCCCAGATCGCCACCGGGAAGCGGTTCACCTCTCCTTCGGAAAATCCGGCTGCCGCCAATCGGGCCGCGCTTCTCGAGCGCCTTGAAACCGTGGTCGAGGCCCAGGGCCGAGTGATCGAGCGGGCGCGCACGCGGCTGTCGCTCTCCGAAACGGTCATCGATGGCGCATCGGCAGCCATGATCCGGCTGCGCGAACTGGCGCTCACGGCGGCCAATGCCACGATCTCGGCCGCCGATCGCCTTGTGATTGCCACCGAGGTTCAGAACATCCGGGAACAGATGCTCGACTATGCCAACAGCCGTGACGAGGCCGGCCGGTACATATTCGCCGGAGCGCGCGACAGCCGGCCGGCCTATGGCGCAGTCGACGAGGATGGGCCGATTGTGTGGCAGGGTGCCGGGAACGGCCCGGGTGCGGAGGCAGCCGGCGTCCGCTCGGCAGCGGTCCCCCGCGGGCCAGACGTTTTCGGCCGCGACCAAGACGGCGTCTTTGCCACCGTGGATGCATTCCTCGAAGCACTGGAACAGCCAGACGACATGCTCCGGCAAGAGGCCATGGATGGTGTTCTCGGAGGGCTCGAGGCTGGCCTGGACGGCATGATCACCGCCCGCGCGCGGATCGGGGCCGCGCTTGGCCGGCTGGATGTCGAGACAGACCGGTTGGCCGCGACGAGGCTCGACATTGCCACCGGCCTTGCGTCGGCCAAGGGCCTCGACCTCACTGAGGCGATTGCGGAGCTGCAGGCGCTCGGCCTCACGCTGGCCGCTTCGCAACAGGCGTTCGCGCAGATCTTTCGCTATTCGCTGTTCGACCGTCTCGGTTGACAAAGGTTCATTCTAAACTCTCTCCCGCCGCACCCGTGAAAATCTCCTGAAACGGCCGCATCTTTCGGCCACGATGGAGGTCCGGCTGCATGATCGCCATTGTCGGAGTGGTCGTGCTGCTGGTGATGGTGTTCGGCGGGTTTGCCCTTTCCGGGGGCAGCCTGGGGCCCGTGTTCAAGGCCCTGCCCTTCGAGTTCCTGATCATCGGCGGCGCGGCGACTGGCGCCCTGCTTATCGGAAGCAGTGTTCCCCTGATGAAACAGGTGGGCGCCGGCTTTGGCCGCGTCGTGAAGGGGCCCCGCTTCCGCAAGGAGGATTATCTCGCCGCCATCTTCCTCACCGTGAAGCTGATGCGCCTCTTGAAGGCCGAGGGGGCGGTCGCTGTTGAGCAGCATGTCGAGAATCCGGAGTCGTCCTCCATCTGGGCCGAGTATCCCAGCCTGAAGGCGGATCATTTCTTTGTGGCGCTCGTCTGCGACACGCTGCGATTGCTGGTGGTATCCACCGGCACCGTCAGTTCGGTCGCGATCGAGGATGTGCTGGATACCGCCATCGAGACGCACCATGAGCATGCCATGAAACCTGCGCACGCCATCCAGACGATGGCGGATGCGCTTCCGGCGCTCGGAATTGTCGCAGCGGTGCTGGGGATCGTGAAGACCATGGGGGCCATCGACCAGCCGCCGTCGGTGCTCGGCGGAATGATCGGTGCGGCGCTGGTGGGCACATTTCTTGGAGTGTTCCTGTCCTATGGGCTGGTCGGCCCCTGCGCGGCGCGGCTCAAGGAGATCATCGATACGGATGCCCAGATCTACCAGGTCGTACGCCGGGTGATCCTTGCGTCCATGCGCAACCAGCCGCAGCCGATCGTGCTGGAACAGGCACGCACCGCCATCGGGCCCGATATGCAGCCGAGCTTCAGCGACGTCTTCGAAGGGGCAAGGGGCAAGTAGCATGTCGGCAATGCCTCCAATTCCGGAACCGGAAGTCATTGTCCGGAAACTGCGCGCCAAATCGCACGCGGCGCACCATGGCGGTGCCTGGAAAGTGGCCTATGCCGATTTCGTTACAGCGATGATGGCCTTTTTTTTGATGCTCTGGCTGCTCGGCGCCACCGACGACGAGCAGCGAAAGGGAATTGCCGACTATTTTGCGCCCAGCATCCTCGCGAGCGACAAGTCCGGCGGGTCCAACGGGCTCCTGGCCGGTCGCTCCATTGAGCAGCCGGATGGCGTGGCACCACATGCGCAGCGTGCGGGCATGCAGCCGACCGCGCCGTTCCAGGCGGCAACCGGTGGCCGTGCGCCCCGCTCCTCCGATGACGGCCAGTTGCGGAAGATCGAGAGCGAAATCCGCAGCCGCATGGAGCGCGACCCCGGCCTCAAGGACCTGGCCACCATGGTGCGGTTCGTGCACACGCCGGAAGGCCTTCGCATCGAGCTGATCGATAGCCAGGACTATTCGATGTTCGGCAGCGGCAATGCCAGCATGGATCCGCGCGCGCGGCAGGTGCTTTCGATTGTCGCCGACGCCATCCGCGACGTGCCCAACCGGCTGGCGGTACGCGGGCATACCGATTCCGTCCCGTTCAGCCGCGAGGATTCGCTCGGCCCATCGAATAACTGGACGCTCTCCGCCGCCCGCGCCGAGGCCACGCGCCAGGCGCTCGCGCGCGCGGGTATTCCGGAATCCCGTTTCTCGCGATTGGAAGGGGTGGCCGACACGGAGCCGTTCGTGGCAGACAATCCGAACGATCCGCGCAATCGCCGCATGTCGGTGACGCTTCTCCGCAGCATCTAGCGGGCCTACATGCCCGGGGCATGTCCGATGTCCCCCCAAGCCCGGATCGCTTCCTGGAGGAAGCGGCAACCTACACAGTGAGAGCCGGTCGGCCCGACCTCGAAGCAGGCACACGCGCGATCAAGGAAACCCGGCGTACCCTCGGTACCGGTCCGGGGGTTTATCGGATGCTCGATGAGCGTGGCGCGGTGCTGTATGTGGGCAAGGCACGCAACCTCAAGGCCCGGGTGACCAGCTACACCGCCGGCCTGCGGCTTCCGCGCCGCCTCCAGCGCATGGTTGCGCAGACACGCGGGATGGAAGTGGTGACCACCCGGTCCGAGGCGGAGGCGCTGCTGCTGGAGGCGCAGCTCATCAAGCGATTCCGCCCGCCGTTCAACGTGCTGTTGCGCGATGACAAGAGTTTCCCGTTCATCGCTCTGGCGGAAGGCCATGACTTTCCCCGTCTCTCCAAGCATCGCGGCGCGCGCAGACCGCGTACAATCTACTATGGGCCGTTCGCCAGCGCCGGATCCGTCACACGAACGCTTACGGCCCTGCAGAAGCTGTTCCTCCTGCGCTCCTGCAGCGACAGCTATTTCGCCAACCGCACGCGCCCCTGCCTGCTTTATCAGATCCGGCGCTGCTCGGCGCCGTGCGTCGGGCGCATTGACAGGAACGGATATGCGGAGCTGGTGGCCGACGCAAAGGCCTTCCTCTCCGGTCGCTCTCAGATGGTGCAGAAGAAGCTCGGCAACGCGATGGAGGTGGCTGCCGCCGGCAAGGACTATGAGCTGGCCGCCGTCTATCGCGATCGCCTGCGGGCGCTCACCTTCATCCAGGGCGCGCAGGCGATTCATGCAGGCGATAGCCGTCTCGATGCCGATGTCATCGCGCTGGCGCGTCGCGACGGGCTTACCTGCATCCAGGTGTTTTTCATTCGCCAGGGCCAGAACTGGGGGCATCGCGCCCTGTTTCCCGCGCATGCCGGAGAGGTGGAGGAGGTCGAAGTGCTGGCCGCATTTCTGGGCCAGTTTTACGAAGAGCTTGATCCGCCACGCCAGATCCTTCTCGACCGCGACCTGCCCGACGCCGGGATCCTGGCCGAAGCACTCGCGACCCGGGCCGGCCGGGGGGTGGATCTGCGCGTGCCGCAGCGCGGGCAGCTGCGCCGCCTCGTCGCGCAGGCCAGCCGCAACGCCGCCGAGGCCATCGACCGCAGGCTCGCCGAAACTGGAACCCAGGCCCGGAATCTCCGGGCGCTTGCCGATTTTCTGGGTCTCGAGCAGGCGCCGCGGCGCATCGAGATATACGACAACAGCCATATCCATGGCAGCAGCATGTTGGGCGCAATGGTTGTCGCCGACGGCGCCGGGTTCGTGAAGTCCGGCTATCGCAAGTTCAACCGGAAGGGCGATTTCGAGGCGGGTGACGATTTCGCGATGATGCGCGAAATGCTGACCCGACGGTTCGCCCGGCTGATGGCGGAGCAGCCGGAGGCGGAGGAGCGGCCACCAGACTGGCCGGATCTGCTGCTGATCGATGGCGGCAAGGGTCAGGTTTCAGCCGTGGCGAGGGTGCTTGACACGCTCGGTGTCGAGGATGTCGCAATTCTCGGGATCGCCAAGGGGCCAGACCGGAATGCAGGGCGCGAGGTTCTGCATACCCCCGACGGCCGCGAGCAAATGCTTCCGCCCAATGACCCGCTGTTGTTCTTCCTCCAGCGCCTGCGGGACGAAGCGCATCGGTTTGCGATCGGGGCCCACCGCCAGAAGCGTGGCAGAGCGCTCACGACATCTTCACTCGACGATGTCCCCGGCATTGGGCCCGCGCGAAAGAAGGCATTGCTGATGCATTTCGGAACCGCGCGAGCTGTGCGGGGTGCAAGCCTGGAGGATCTTCTGAAAGCACCGGGCATCAGCCAGGCGACAGCCGAGGCGTTGTGGAACCATTTTCACGCGCGCCAATGAGGTTGCGAGATCAGTTGAACATATCTCGAAACTATTCACAATATTTCATCTTGGATACTTTCTGCATTTTTTCGAAATTTCTTTTCAGCGGAGTTTTTCCACGGTCGTCATCAAATATTCAAGATCCGGTAACCATTCGGGAGCCGTGCCGTCACGATCCGGCCCTAGCCTTCGCCCGCCGGGCACAGAGCGCCAGCGGGCGCGCCCGGCGGATTCGGTTGGCCCGAGTCCAGACATGCGACCGGAGGATTTCCAGTGACCACCACCATCGACACCAGTCGTCGCGGACTGCTGAAAGGCAGCGCCGCAGGCCTTGCGCTCGCCGGGCCGCTCGCTGCCATCATGGAACATCAGCTAAATGCGGCCGCGACGTTCGACCCGGGCGGCGCCCAGCTTACCCCAGCGACCAGCCCCTACGGGCCGATCGCACCTGTTGCCTGTGAAGTCACAGGCCTGCCGCTGCTGCAACTTCCGGCAGGATTCAGCTACGGATCCTTTTCGTGGACCGGCGATCTGATGAGCGATGGCCAGCGCGTCAATCCTGTGCACGACGGGATGGCGGTCGTGAGGCAGGTCGCACGCGGCGAGACCGTCCTTATCCGCAACCATGAGGTGGGCGCCGGGCCGCGGATGATCGTGCCCGGCAATCCGGCAGCACAATATGATGGGGTGACTCTGCCCGACGGGCAGACTCCGGGAGGCGGCTGCACCGTGCTGCGGTTCCGCAACGGCCGGCTTGTCGATCACCGCAATGCCATCGGCAGCACTGTTGCGAACTGCGCGGGCGGCCGCACGCTGTGGAACAGCTGGTTGACGTGCGAGGAGACCGAGGTCGATCTTACTGTCGCGGGCGGCAAGCGGCACGGCTATGTGTTCGATGTCAACATGGACCCCTCGAAGACGGTTGCGACGCCGATCATCGGCATGGGCCGTTTCGCGCACGAGGCAATCGCCACCGATCCGCGCACTGGCTATATCTATCAGACCGAGGACGCGCGGAACGAATCCGCCTTCTATCGCTACATCCCGATGCCGAACACCTTTGGATATGGCTCGCTCGCGCGCCCGGGCCGGCTGCAGGCGGCACGGGTGCGCGGGATGCCGCGCGCGAATCTCCTTGCGCTCGACGGTATCCGGCCGAGCCAGGTGCGGAGGGTCGGCGATGTGCTCGACATCGAGTGGGTGACCATCCCTGATCCCGACGCAAGTCCTGCCAACTATACT
>JBKBXK010000062.1:10108-10342 GCA_046314095.1 Thermaurantiacus sp.
CCTGATAACCCCGATACCGGAACACGCAATGTCTCGGGCCCCTTCAAGCAGGCCCGCGAACTTGGCGCCCTGCGGATGAGCCGCGGTGAAGGCATCTGGTGGGATCACAAGTCGGATTGCGCGTGGGTGGTCGATACCAGCTTCGGCTATGAAGCGGCCGGCGCGCGGCGGGCGGGTCGCGGCCTTGGTTCTGTATGGGCCTACCGGCCGGATCGCGCCAATCCGGATCGCGGC
>JBKBXK010000063.1:0-10290 GCA_046314095.1 Thermaurantiacus sp.
TTGACAATGTCGCGGATTCGCCCGTGGTGCCGCAGGGCACCAGCCCGCTCGACCCTTCGCGGATTTGCCAGTCGACAAGGGCCGCCAGCGCACCCTCGTCGACTGCGCCGTTGCGGAAGGGCGTGACAAGTGCGGGAATCGAACCGGTGATGCGGGGCGTGGTCATAAATCTCTCGGGGCGGGCGCGCTGTTGCGGCGCAGCCAGCGCTTCCATGCGGCTTTTCTTGGACTTGGGCAAGCGCAGGCGGCTACAGCCGCAGCCATGTCGATTGTCGCCCGCATCTTCGCTGCTCGCCTCCTTGTCGTCGCCGCCGTGCTCGCCGCCTGCGCGCCGGAGTCAGCCCCGGCCCAGCCAGCCGGGGAGATGCAGAGCGCACAGGCACGAACATGGCTTTCCGGAGTGTTTCGCGCCAACGACAGCGGCGCGCGCAGCGCCGGTGCGGGCGCGCCCACGGAGCTCGCCCGCTCGCTGGCGCTTTGGGACTGGCTTCGCCGGGAGCCGCGCAACCCGTCCGAGGCGGCGCCGCTGGGGCTCCAGGCGCGCTTCCTCGTCGACAATCCCGGCTGGCCCGCGCACGCCACCATCCGGCGCCGGGCAGAGGCGCTGGCCGCCGACCCGCGAACGCCAGAAAGTGACGCTGCCGCGTTCTTCGCGCTGATCGAGCCGGAAACGGCTGGAGGCCGTGCGCGGCACGCACTCCAGATCGCCAGCATGGCCGGGCGGCAGGCCGAGGCGCTCGACAAGGCGCGCCTCGCCTGGCGCAGCGGCGGTTTCGACGACGCGCTGGAAGCACAGCTTCTGGGCCGCTTCGGACCGAACCTGACCCGCGAGGATCATGCCGCCCGCGCCGACCAGTTGATCTGGGCGGGGCGCACCACGGCCGCCCAGCGCCTGCTACCCATGCTCTCCGCCGAGAACCGGTCGCTGATGGAGGCGCGCATCGCGCTGCGCACCAACGCACCCGATGCCGCCGCCCGCGCCGGTTCTGTCCCGGCTGGCACGCGGCGCGACGCCGGCCTTGCCCATGATCGCGCGCTCTGGGCCGAGCGGCAGGGCCGCGTCTCGGAGGCCGAACAGATCCTTGCGTCGGCCGATGTCGCTCCCGGCACGGTCACGGCTCCGGTCACGTGGCTTTCGAAACGGCTCGACATGGGCCGCGCCGCCATGCGGGCCGGCCGCACGGACACGGCCTATCGCCTGCTTGCAAACCATCGGGTCTATGCCCGGCCGGAAGATGCCGGAAGTCGCGGCCTGACCGAGCGGCAGCGGGCCTCCGACACCGAATTCCTCGCTGGCTGGCTTGCCTTGCGCCGGCTGAACCGACCGGCCGACGCGGTTCGCCATTTCGACAATTTCACCAAGGCCGTCACCACGCCAATCAGCCTGTCACGCGGCTTCTACTGGCTTGGCCGGGCCGAGAAGGCGCGCGGCAACCAGGCAGCGGCCAACGCGGCGTTCGAGCGGGCCGCCGAGCATTTCGACTATTTCTACGGTCAGCTGGCCGCCGAGGAGCTCGGGCGCGCGCCGGCGCTCCCGACCATCCAACCGGCGACCATCACGGCTGCCGACCGCGCGGCCTTCGAACGCTCCAGCATCCGGCAGGCTGTGGCGATGCTTGGCGACATGGGCGAGCGGGAGCGCCAGTCACTTTTCGTGCGCGCGCTGGGCGATGCCTCCACAACCCCGGCACTGGCGCGGCTGGCAGCGGAATATGGCGAACGCGTGAATCGGCCCGACCTTCCCGTCTGGGTGTGGAAGAACGCGCGTGCAACCGGCGACCTTTCCACGTTCGACCTGGCCTATCCGCGCCTGCCCGCCGCTGCGAGCGTCCCACCGGAGAACTGGATCCTCGCCCATGCCATCGCCCGCCAGGAATCGAGCTTCGACCGCACCGCGCTTTCCCGCGCGGGTGCGCGCGGGCTGATGCAGCTGATGCCGGCAACCGCCCAGGATGTCGCGCGCCGGCTCGGCCTCCCCTACGACGTGAACCGGCTGTTCTCGGACCAAGCCTACAACATCACGCTCGGCTCCAGCTACATCGCCCAGCGCCGGGCGAACTTCGGCGGCAGCCCGATGCTGGCGATGGGTGCCTACAACGCCGGCATCGGCAATGTGCGCCGCTGGATCAACGCCAACGGCGATCCGGGGACCACAACCTACGAAATCCTCGACTGGATCGAAATGATCCCGATCTATGAAACCCGCAACTATGTGCACCGGGTCACCGAGAATGCAGTGGTCTACAGCCTGATCGAGCCGAAGCGACAGGACGCGAAACAGCGCGCCTCTGCCTGGCTGCGCTGACACCACGCGCAGTCAGTCCCGCGGCGTGATGCGGCGGCCCAGCTCCCGTTCGGCGAGCGCGCGCAACTCCGGGCTCAGCGGCGGATCATGGAGATCCAGCCCCGCCTCGAGCCGGTCGGCGATCGCGACAAGGCCCGTGAGACGCGCGTGTTTCTTGCTGTCGGCGGCAATCAGTCGCCAGGGCGCGTGTGGCGTGTCGGTGCGCTCGAACATCTCCTCATAGGCGCGGTCATAGTCGGCGCGTCGGGCGCGGTTCCGGAAGTCGTCCGGGCCCACCTTCCAGCGCTTCCACGGCTGCTCCACCCGCTCCTGCAGGCGCCGGCCCTGCTCGGCTGCAGAAACATGCAGGAAAAGTTTCACGATCCGGGTACCGGCTGCGCACATCATGGCCTCGATGCCGTTGATCTCGGCATAGGCGCGCCCCCATTCCTCAGGGCTGGCAAATCCTTCGACCCGCTCGACCAGAACCCGCCCGTACCAGCTGCGATCAAAAATGGTCCAGGTACCCGAGGGCGGAAGTTTCGACCAGAAGCGGGCCATATAATGCTGGGCGCGCTCGATCTCGTTCGGTGCGGCGACCGGCACGACCTCGATGAACCGCGGATCAAGGTCGGCCGTCAAGCGCTTGATCAGGCCCCCCTTCCCCGCCGCGTCCCAGCCCTCGAGCAGGATGATCGCAGACATCTGACGCCGATGATAGGCGATGTGCAGGCGGTACAGCCGCTCCTGCAGTGCAGCGAGCCGCTCCTCATAGTCGGCAGGGCCCTTCTCATGGACGAGTGCCGCGAGGCGCCCGCTCACGCGGCCATCGTCTCCCGCCTGGCCTTTTCCAGCTTCTTCAGAAGCATCGAGCGCTTCAGCCTGGAAAGATGGTCGATGAACAGCACGCCGTTCAGATGATCCATCTCATGCTGCAGGCACGTCGCCACCAGCCCGTCGAGCAGCTCGTCATGCTGGCGGCCATGCGCATCCAGCCAACGGGCGCGGATGACGGCGGGGCGCTCGACCTCGGCGAACTGTTCGGGCACCGAAAGGCAGCCTTCGTTGTAGACGCTCCGCTCGTCCGACGGATCGCCAATCTCGGGATTGATGAACACCCGCGGATTGGGCGTGGGGTTGCCATCCTCGTCGGGCGGTCCATCCTTCAGGTCCATCACAAGAAGCCGGATCGGGCGATCGACCTGCGCCGCCGCCAGGCCGATGCCGGGCGCAGCATACATGGTGTCGAACATGTCGCTGATCAGCGTGCGGATGTCGTCCGTCACCTCCGCCACGGGTTCGGAGATGCGCCGCAGGCGCGGATCGGGAACTTCGAGGATCGGCAGGATGGCCATTTCCGCAACATAGGCCGGCGCGGGCGCCTCGAAAAGAGCCTCAGACCGGGCGACGAAGCTTCAGCGCCTGGGCCAGCGTCCCTTCATCCAGATAGTCCAGCTCTCCACCGACGGGGACTCCATGGGCGAGCTGGGTGATGGAAACCCCGGTCCCGGCCAGCCGCTCGGCGACATAGTGGGCAGTCGTCTGCCCCTCGAGCGTTGCCGCCATCGCCAGCACCACCTCGGTGACCGGCGGTCCACCGGCGGGGTGCAGGCGGGCGAGCAGCGTCTCGACCGCAAGATCCTCCGGCCGCACGCCGTCGAGCGCGGACAGCAGGCCACCCAGCACATGGTAGCGCCCCTGGAACAGCCGACCGCGCTCCAGAGCCCAGAGATCGGCGACATCGGCAACCACGCAGATGATGCTCGCATCGCGGCGAGGGTCGGTGCAGATGCGGCACGGCGCTGCCACGTCGATGTTGCCGCAGACCGGGCAGGTGGAAAGCCGTGCCTCGACACGATCGAGCGCCGCCATCAGCGGCTGCAGCACTCGTTCCCGGTTGCGCACCAGATGCAAGACCAGGCGCCGCGCCGAGCGCGGCCCGAGTCCCGGCAAGCGGGCGACGAGGGCCGTCAGCTGATCGAGTTCGTCACCGCCCATCGGGCCTGCTTTTCCTTCGTGCGCGCATGGCGCTAATCCCCTGCCATGCGGCTCGCCTTCATGGGAACCCCGGCCTTTGCCGTGCCAGCGCTCGAAGCGCTGATCGCCGCCGGGCATGAGGTGGTGGCCGTCTATACGCAGCCACCGCGACCGGCGCACCGCGGGCGGATCACGGCGTCGGCCGTGCAGGTGTGCGCCGAGCAGCTGGGCCTGGATGTGCGAACCCCCGAACGGCTGCGAGACCCCACAACGCAAGGCGCCTTCGCAGCCCTCGGGGTCGATGCCGCCGTCGTGGCAGCCTATGGCCTCATCCTGCCCGCCCCGATCCTTGCCGCCCCAAGGCACGGCTGCATCAACATCCACGCCTCGCTGCTGCCACGCTGGCGGGGCGCCGCGCCCATCCAGCGGGCGATCCTGGCAGGCGACCGCGAGACAGGCATCACCATCATGCAGATGGAGCGGGGCCTCGACACCGGGCCGATGCTGCTGACGCGACGCGTCGCAATCGGGGAGCGCGAAACCGCCGGCGAACTTACCTCGCGACTGGCGACTCTGGGCGCGCAGGCGATCGTCGAGGCGCTCGACCGGCTCGATGCGCTGGCCGCAGAGCCGCAGGCAGAAACGGGTGCCACATACGCACCGAAGCTCGACAAGGCCGAGACCCGGATAGACTGGAGCCGCGACGCACCTGCCCTTGTGCGGCTGGTGCGGGCCATGGCGCCGACGCCCGGGGCATGGTTCCAGTGGCAGGGCGACCGTGTGAAACTGCTGATGGCAGAAGCCCAACCGGGAACATCCGATGCCCCACCCGGAACGCTCCTGGCCGGCGGGCTGGTGATGGCGGGCAAGGACATGCTGAGGCTGGAGACGGTGCAGCCTGCCGGTGGCAGGGCGATGCCGGCGGTTGACTGGCTGCGTGGCCGAGGCCCGCGCCCCGGGGAAATGCTCGGCTGAGCGATGCCGCGTATCCGCCTCACACTCGAGTTTGACGGCCGCGGCTTCATGGGCTGGCAACGGCAGGCGCATGGTCCGTCCGTGCAGGAAGCGGTCGAGACGGCAATCACCGCAGTGACCGGCGAAACGACGGTGGTTCACGCGGCCGGACGGACGGATGCGGGCGTCCATGCACGCGCGATGACGGCCCACGTCGAGATCGAGAAGGCAATCACAGCCTTTCGGCTTATGGAGGCGGTGAACGCGCGGCTGCGCCTCGCGGGCCACGCGATTGCCGTTCTCGACGCGGCAGAAGCACCGGCAGACTTTCACGCCCGCTTTTCCTGTACCGGACGCGCCTATGAGTATCGGATCGTGAACCGCCGTCCACCGCTGACCTGGGAGGCGGGGCTGGCCTGGCGCGTCCCCCAGCCCCTCGACGCAGACGCCATGCACCGCGCAGGGCAAAGACTGGTAGGCCGCCACGATTTCACCACCTTCCGCTCCGTCCACTGCCAGTCCGCCTCCCCGGAAAAGACATTGGGGAGGCTCGATGTGGCGCGCAGCGGCGAGCGGATAACGATCATTGCAGAGGCGCGGTCATTCCTCCACCATCAGGTGCGCTCGATGGTCGGCGCGCTGGCTTTCGTGGGGCTCGGCCGCTGGACGGCGGACGATCTCGCCGAGACGCTCGCGGCGCGGGATCGCCAGCGGCTTCCGCTCAACGCGCCGCCGGACGGGCTGTGGTTTGCCCGCGCGGACTATCATTGATGCACAGGCCGGGCCTTCATGGGTTCGAAATTGTTCGTCGAGGTGGTTGCTGCCAGCAACATGCGCCTGCGCGAGTGTCGGTTCGATTTACAGTTTGTTGCGCCCGCGAAATGGCAACCGGCTGATTTTGCAAGCCGAGCCTCATTGGCACATTTCTTGCTTCACCCAGCCGGAGAAGCTGCAAAAATGATGTCAGAAAAGAACACAACAGGATTGGGGAGGGTGCTTCTCGTTTGGGTCGTCGGTCTGGCGCTGGGCATCGGCGCCGGCGCGCTCACTGCCCGGCTCCTGATCCCGCGGAGCTCCGTGAACGTACCCGCCGAGATGCCACCGCTGCCCCCTGTCGCTCCGCCCGCCGGCTAGAGCAACATTCGTGGCGGATGAACCGCAAGGTTCAAACGGTCATGGATAAAGTTGCTCGTCCATCCAGTGTCCGGAGCCTCCTGCATCCATCCGGGCTTGCCTTGCAGCGCGGCACGGGCGGGCACAGCCCTAATCGAACACAAGCAGTTCGCCAGGGGCCGGATGGCCCAGAAAATTCTCCGGGCTTGCCGTGCGGCCATAGGCGCCGGCCATGAAGACAGCCAACAGGTCTCCCGGCTCCAGGCGCGGCAGCCGAGCACGATCGGCCAGGCGATCCAGCGGCGTGCACAGGCACCCCACAACATGGACCGTTTCCTCGGCACCATCAGGCGCCCCCACCGCCGCAAGGGGATAGTTGCGTCGTACCACAGTCCCGAAATTGCCGGTTGCGGCCAGCTGATGGTGGAGGCCGCCGTCGGTCACCAGAAAGGTCTCGCCGCCGCTGGCCTTCCGGTCGACCACACGGACCACATAGAGCCCGGCCTCGGCGACCAGCCAGCGGCCCAGCTCCAGCGCGAAGACCGTTTCGGAAAGGGCCGCGGGCAGGCGGCCGAACGCGGCCGCAAGAGCGCAGCCAATCGCCGCGACGTCGAGCGGCCGGTCCGCGGGGAAATAGGGAACGCCGAAGCCGCCGCCCAGTGTCACCAGCCGGGGTCGGGCGGGTGCCTCGGCAGCCAGGCGCGCAGCGAGGTCCAACGCCTGACGCTGGGCGTCCACCACCGATTCCCAATCCAGATTCTGCGAGCCGGCAAAGAGATGAAAGCCCTCGAACAGCAGCGGCGCACCGCGCATCTCGCGCAGCAGCACCGGCACGTCCGCAGCATCCACACCGAAGGGGCTTGCCATCCCGCCCATCTTCATGCCCGAGCCGCGAAGCTGAAAGGGCGGGTTCACGCGGACGGCGACGCGTGCCGCCCGGCCGCTGGCCTGCGCCATCCTGCAAATCCGCTCCAGCTCACCCGCCGATTCCACATTGAGAAGAACGTCTTGCGCCAGCGCCTCGGCAAGCTCCCCGTCGCGCTTGCCCGGCCCGGCAAATCCGATGTGGGAACGGGGCGCAGCCGCCCGCACCCGCGCCAGTTCGCCCGCCGAGGCCACGTCGAAGCCGTCGACCAACGGCGCCAGATGCGCAAGGAGCGCCGGCATCGGGTTGGCCTTCACGGCATAGTGAAGCCGAAGCCCGGCCGGCATGGCAGCGCGAAAGCGAGCCACCCGCGCCGCGACCATCGGCGCCGAATAGAGGAACAGCGGCGTGCCCTGGGCTTCCGCGAGGGCCGCGACAGGTTTGCCAGCGATCAGAAGCCGGCCCTCGCTGTCGCGGTGCCAACCCGCAGGCACGTGCATCAGCGGCGCCCGTGCGCCGCCCGGATCGCCGCGCGGTCGAGCTTGCCATTGGGCGCGAGCGGCATCCGATCCAGCCAGACGAACGATGTCGGGTGCATATAGGCCGGTGCCTCGCGCCGGAAGAAAGCGAGCAGCCGCGCCTCCGCTACTTCTCGTCCAAGGCCGGCAGCCGGACCGCCCAACAGCCGGATCGTGGCTCCGAGCCCTGGGTCTGGAACCGCAAGCGCAACGGCTGCGCCGGCCGCCTGCGAGGCGAGTGCCAGCTCCTCGACCTCGGTCGGCGAAACGCGGGTTCCCGAGACCTTGATCATCTCGTCGCTGCGGCCAACAAAGGTGAGCAGGCCGGCACTGTCCCGCACCACCGTATCGCCTGACCACACGGCCACGCCGCCATATCGGGAGGCGGCCGGCGCCGGGCGGAATCGTTCGGCCGTGCGCACCGGATCCCGCCAATAGCCGCCGGCGACCAGCGGGCCGCAGTGCACAAGCTCGCCCGGCTCATCGTCGGACGTGAGGCTGCCATCCGGGCGCACGACCAGAACCTCCGCATCCGGAATGGCACGGCCGATGCTGTCCGGGTGGCTGTCCACCAGTTCCGGTGGCAGCGTCGTCGATCGAAAGGCCTCGGTGAGCCCGTACATCAGGTGCAGCCGCGCGTCCGGGAACATGCGGCGCAGTGCCCGCACCGTCGGCACCGGCAGGCGGCCGCCGCTGCACGAGAGCGTTCGCAGACTGCGGCGGGCATCTTCCGGCCACTCCATACCGACAAGCTGCTGGAACAGGGGTGGAACCGCGGCGAGCTGGGTGATGCCATGTCGTGCCGCGGCCCGCACCACATCGCGCGGTGCCAGATAATCGAGCAGGATTGCAGACGCGCCGGCCTGAAATGCGGTGGACAGCTGCGAGAGGCCGAAATCGAAGCTCAGGGGCAGCACCGCGAGCACGCGGTCGTCGGGCGCGGTGCCGAGGTAGGAGGCAACGCTCTGCGCGCCGAGCAGCAGGTTGCGGTGGCTCACCATCACGCCCTTTGGGTCACCTGTCGAGCCGGAGGTGTAAAGGAGCGCCGCCAGCGCGTCGCCGCCTTCCACCTCGCCAGCAACTGGTGTCGCAGTGGAGAAGGAGTCCCAGCAGTCTTCCACGGTCAGAAGCTGAAAAGCGGGCGGCAGGGTCTCCCACAGGCCAGCCGCGCGCGCGGCATGGGTGATGAGCAGCGCCGTGCCGGAATCAGCCACGATATGCGCGACCTGGCGGGCGCGTAGCACCGGGTTGATCGGAACCAGAACCGCCCCAGCGCGCGATACTGCAAGCATCAGCGCCACGGCGCGGCAGCTTTTGGGAAGCCAGACGGCAACCCTTTCTCCCGGCGCCACCAGGCGGGAGAGCGCGCCCGCCACACGCGAGACCAGCAAATCGAACTCCGCATATGTGTGGGCTTCGCTGCCGTCCGCGATGGCGCATGCGTCGCCCGCACCGCGCGCAAGCAACTGGTCCAGCCTATCCATAGGGGCTCTTGGACGAGCGCAGGTGAATCCGCACGGGCAGGCCCTCGAGGTCAAGGTCAGCGCGCAGCGAGTTCATCAGATAGCGCACATAGCTCTCTGGCAAGCGGTCGAGACGGCTTCCGAACACGACAAAGGTAGGCGGGCGGGCGCTCACCTGGGTGACATAGCGAAGCTTGATGCGCTGCCCGCCCGGCGCGGGCGGCGGATTGCGCGCCAGTGCCGCTTCGAACCAGCGGTTCAGCCCCGACGTCGGAAGCCGCCGGTTCCAGCGACCGTGCAGCGTGATCGCGGCATCGATCAGCTCGTCCAGCCCCTTGCCCGTTGCGCCCGACACGGCGAGCAGCGGCAGGCGGCTCACCTGCCCCAAACCCTCCTCCAGTGCCTGTTTTATTCCATTGAACAGGCGGCTGCGGTCGTCGGCGACATCCCATTTGTTGAGTGCAACCACAAGCGCCCTGCCCTCGCCCAGCACCATGTCGGCAATCCGCAGTTCCTGCGCTTCCAGCCCGCGTGTGGCATCGATCAGCAGAATCACCACTTCGGCATGGTCCACCGCCCGACGGGTATCGGCAGCCGAGAGCTTCTCCAGTTTTTCCTGCACCCGGGCCCGCTTGCGCAGGCCGGCCGTGTCGACCAGCTCCAGCTGCCGCCCCTTCCATTCGAGCGGCAGCGTGATTGCATCGCGCGTGATGCCCGCTTCCGGCCCCGTCAGCAGCCGTTCCGATCCAAGAAGCCGGTTGATCAGGGTGGACTTCCCGGCATTGGGCCTTCCGACAATCGCGATCCGGATCGGGCGGTTCGCCGCGTCGCCTTCGACGGACTCGGCCTCGGGTTCGGGCGGCGGCGCCAGGTGCGGCAGCAGCGCCTCGTGAAGGTCTGCCATTCCCAGCCCATGCTCGGCCGAAACGGCAACTGGCTCACCAAGCCCAAGCTCGAAGGCTTCGAACATGCCTGCCTCTCCAACCCGGCCCTCCACCTTGTTGGCAACCACCACCACCGGCACCTCGCCTTTCTGGCGCAGCAGGCGGGCGAAATGGCGGTCGTCCTCCGTCAGCCCCGCGCGCGCGTCGATCACGAAAAGGGCCGCGTCAGCAT
>JBKBXK010000064.1:0-10260 GCA_046314095.1 Thermaurantiacus sp.
CGGGCGCCGTCAAGCGCCGTCGTTGGCCGAAAACCGATCGAGATAGCGGCGGGTGATGCCGGCAACGGGCATCACCACGAACACATCGACCGTGTTGAACTGCCGGTCCACGAAGGCGCCATCGCCCACCATCGCGCCGACGCGCAGATAGCCCTTCAGGAGCGGCGGGAGCGCGCGGGCGGCCATGCGGGCATCATAGCGATCCGCCGGCAGCCGGTCCATCGGCACATGCTGGCCCGGAAGCGCGCGCGCGCGCAGGTGCGGCGGGGCGAGGTGATGGTGCCACAGGTAGGACAGCTCGGCGGCATGCGCTTCCGGCGTGGTGCCGTGCAGCGAGGCGCAGCCGAACAGGAAGCCGATGTTGTGCGCCTCCAGATATGAGGCGATGCCGCGCCACAGGAGCGAGATGGTGGTGGAGTTGCGATATTCCGGAGAGACGCAGGAGCGGCCGAGCTCCAGAAGCTGGCCGGAATCCCGCGCGGTTTCCAGAAGCGGCGCGAGATCATATTCGCCCGCGGAATAGAATCCCTGATGCTGCTGGGCCACGACCTGCCGCAGCAGCCGGTAGGTCCCGACGACATGGGGCGTGCCATCGAGCCCATGGTCGATCACCAGGAGATGGTCGCAGACCGGATCATAGGCGTCGAGGTCGCGCGCGGCGCGGGCCATTTCGGGCGTGGGTGTGGCGCCCATTTCGCCGTAGAAGATGCGGAAGCGCAGCGCCTGCGAGGCCGCAATCTCCGCCTCGGACTGCGCGATGCGCACATCGAGCCGGCCCTGGCGGTGGATGAAGGGCTGGGCGGCCAGAAGGTCGGGATGAAGTGCGGTCGAGGCGGCGAGCGGCTGGGCCAATTGTCACTCCCTGGTCAATGGGCCGCAACCGGCCTGTCATGTGCGGCCGGCCATAATGGCGAAATGTGACAGGACAGCTTGCCCTGCCACGGCCTCAGGCCGCGCCGGCGGCGCGCGCCTCCCGCTCCTCCCGTTCCAGTCGTTCGGCTTCCGCCAAGAGCGCCCGGTCACGCCGCATCAGCTCGCGGAAGATCAGGATGCCGGGAAGCGCCAGCACCGTGGTGAGCACATAATAGGCCGGATAGCCCATCAGGTCGATAAGCGCCCCGGCGCCAAGCGCGGAGACGGCGCGCCCCATGATCGAGGCCATGGCCGAAAGCAGCGCGAACTGGGTGGCCGTGAAGCGCACGTTGCACAGGAAGGAGAGATAGGCGACGATTGCAACGCCGCCGATGCCGGAGGCGAAATTCTCGAAACCGATGGCCGCCGCCATGGCCCAATTGTTGTGGCCCACCATCGCCAGCGCGGCAAAGCCGAGGTTGGTGATCGCCATCAGGATCAGCGCCAGCCACATGGTGCGCATCATGCCGATGCGGGTGTAGATAACGCCGCCGATCAGGACGCCGGCGAGCGTTGCGAACAGACCGAAGCCTACATCATAGGCCGCCACCTCGTCCTTCGAGAAGCCGAGGTCGTTGAACAGCAGGCGAAGCGTGAGGTTCGCCATGGTGTCGCCGAGCTTGTGCATGAGGATGAACAGGAGGACCAGCCAGGCGTTGGGGCGGGTGAGGAAATCGGCGAGCGGGGCGATGAAGGTTTCCCGGAACCCGCCCCTCGGCGCCCCTTCTTCCGCAAGCGCCTCGAGCCGCCGGGTCGGCTCGCCGAGGAGAAGCGCGGCAAGGAGCGCGGGAAAGGCGAACAGGGTGGCCGCGGCATAGGCCATCGGCCAGCCGGCCCGCTCGGCAACGACGAGCGCGAGCGCGGCCGCGCCGGCATTGCCGAGCCGCCAGCCATATTGGCTCATGCCGGCGCCGGGGCCGAACTGGCGCGGCTCCAGGCTCTCGGTGCGGTAGGCGTCGATGATGACGTCGAAGGTGGCGCCGAAAAAGGCGACTGTGAACACCGCCATCACCAGCTGATCCACCTGGGTGACGGGATCGACCGAGCCGAGCCAGATGACGCTTGCCACCACGCAGGGCGCAAGCACCATCAGCCAGGCGCGGCGCTGGCCGACGAGGCGGCCGAGGATCGGTGGGCTGTAGCGATCGATCAGCGGCGCCCAGAGGAACTTGAAATTATAGACGAGGATGAAGACGCCGAAGGCGGTGACCGCCGGGCGCGCCATCCCGGCCTCGGCCAGCCGTGTGGAAAGCGTGGCGGCGATCATGGCGATGGGAAAGCCGGAGGAGAGGCCGAGCAGGAGCGCGCCCACCGGCGCGCGCTCCATATAGGGCTTCAGCGCATCGCCCAGCCTGGCGAGGGGGCCCGGGTCGGGCACGCCCGGTCCGGTTTCACGGTCGATTTCGGGGGGACGCATTGCCTTGCCCATGCCTGCATCGCTAGAAAAGGAAAAGAGCGCAAGGCGACGAGCAGTGAACATCGCTCTCCCACCGGAGCAGCCGCTGCGGCGGCCCACGCCCGCGCAGCGGGCGCTGGCGGAGCAGTGCCGCACGCCGGCATCGCCGGAACCGCCGCGCACCGGCCGGCTGGATGCGGCCCGCTATCTTTCCGACGACCGGTTTCGTGCGGAACAGGCGCGCCTGTTCCACCGGCTGCCGCTGCTGCTCGGCCCGTCGGCCATGCTGCCCGAACCAGGCACGGCGTTGACGCACGATGGCTTTGGCGCCGATCTTCTCCTGGTGCGCGACCGGGCGGGGGTGCTCCGCATTTTCCGCAACGCCTGCCGCCATCGGGGCACGCGAATGCTGGAGGCGGCCGAGCCGGTGGCGGTGCCCAGGCTCGTCTGCCCCTACCACGCCTGGGCCTATGGGCTGGATGGCGCGCTTGCGGCCGTTCCGCGGGCGGAGACATTCCCGGGGCTGGATCGCGCCTGCATGGGTCTTGTTCCGGTTTCGCATGTGGAGGCCGGCGGCCTCATCTGGGCGGCGCCCTTCGGCGATGCGGATTTCGTGCTGCCGCGCGGGCCGCTGGCCGAGGATTTCCACGCGCTGGGCCTCGATCGCCTGCATCTTTATGCCCGGCGCACCCATGATGTCGCCGCGAACTGGAAGCTCATCATGGATGCCTTCCTTGAGAGCTATCATGTGCAGCGGCTGCACGCGAACTCGATCGCGCGCTTCTTCCGCGATGGCGTGACCGCGGGCGACACGCTGGGCCCGCACATGCGCGCCGCCGTCGCCCGCGTGGGCGCGCTCGACGATGTGGATTTCGATGACTGGGCGGCGCTTCGGGCTGTCGTGACCTACACCTATCAGATGCTGCCCGCGGCCGTTCTGGTGGCGAGCCCGGATTATGTGAACCTGATGGTGCTGATGCCGCAGGCGGCGGGGCGCACGCTGGTTGAGGATTTCATGCTGATCCCGCGCCCGCCCGAAACAGACGAGGAGGCCGCGCACTGGGCGAAGAGCTGGGCGCTCCTCGATGGGCAGGTGTTCGGAACCGAGGATTTCGGCGCTGCGGAAGCGGGCCAGCGCGGCCTTGCCACCGGCGCCGTTCCAGAGATCCTGCTTGGCAACCTCGAACAGGGGATTGCCCAGTTCCACGCAACGGTGGACAGTCTGACCGCTGCCTGATCGGGCTGCCATTGACGGCGCTCGCCGAGGGCCGCGGGCCGCCTCAGGCGATGATGTCGGGGATCAGCAGGTCCGCGATTGCTGCGATCTCGTCTTTCAGGCGCAGCTTGCGCTTCTTCAGCCGGGCGAGCTGCAGCATGTCGGGCCCGGCCACGCCAGCGAGCGCCGCAATCGCCACGTCGAGATCGCGATGCTCCTCGCGCAGCCGCTCCAGCCGGGCACGCAGCTCCGCCTCGTCCACCTCGGTCGTCATGCGCTGGCGCCCTTCACCTGCCCCGTTCCGCCCGGATACGGGGCTGCCCGTGGCGCAGCCACCGGCCGCCGTCAATGCAGGCGCGAATCGGGGCCGGCCTGCGTGCACGCATCCGCAACATCTGGGGCGCCGTTCGGTGCCATGCCCCAAGATGTCGCGGCTTTGCATCTGCGCCCGGGCGTGCTTGACTGCGCGCTCCATCGCCCGGCAATCGGGCCGGGCCAGCCGCTGGAGACTGTCCATGGCCAACCCGCACCTCGAAGCACTCGCCTCCCGGAAGAAACTCCTCGAAGGCCGGATTGCAGCCGAGTTGCGCCGCCCCGCCCCCGACAGTGCCACCCTCTCCAGGCTCAAGCGCGAGAAGCTCAAGCTGAAGGAAGAGCTGCAGCGCGAGGGCGCCACGCTCAACTGACGGGCTGCCGGCCGGCCGCGCCTGCGGCCTCAGTCCTCGCGGCTGACCTTCTCGGCCCGCTCGTGCCGCTCCTGCGCTTCCAGCGTCATGGTCGCGATCGGGCGGGCTTCCAGCCGCTGCAGCGAAATCGGCTCGCCGGTAATCTCGCAATAGCCATAGTCGCCGCTGTCGATGCGGCGGATCGCGTCGTCGATCTTGGCGATCAGCTTGCGCTGCCGGTCGCGGGTGCGCAGTTCCAGCGCCCAGTCCGTCTCGGAGCTGGCGCGGTCGGCCTGGTCGGGCTCCTGCAGGCTCGTCCCCTGGAGCTGGCCGAGGGTCACCTTCGCCTCGTCGAGGATGGTGCGCTTCCACGCCAGGAGACGCGCGCGGAAATAGGCGAGCTGGTTGGCGCCCATGAACGGCTCGTCGTCGGTCGGGCGATAATCTTCCGGCAGCTTCTGGCGGCTGAGTTCCGCCTCGAGGTGGCTGTCGGAGATGATGTCCGAATGCTCCCGTTTCGATGCCGCATCCATACGCCACGCTCCCTCGACAGGGGCGGGCCACTTGCAAGGGGGTGCACCCTGCCGCGGCACCGCCCGGCGCGGGCGATCCCTCGTGCTGCCCTGCCGCCTTGCGGGCGCCATATCGAAGCCGCTGCCCCGGCACAAGAAAGGCCGGGGCCAACAACCACGATTTTCGACCGGATTCCCGGGAACAGCCCTGCCGGCAGCGCGCCTATGCCGCAGCCGGCTCCGGAAACCGCCGCAGGTCGGCCGCGGTCGCACCGTCCATGCGCGCCTCGACCGTCGCCAGCGGCTCCACCACCACGGCCATGTGGAAGGCGGTGGCGTGCAGCAGCGTTTCGGCATCGAGAAGCACCCCGATGTGGCCGGGCCAGCAGGCGATGTCGCCCCGGCGGGCCTGTGCGCGGGGAACCGGCCGGGCGTTAGCCGCCTGCATGTCGCTGTCGCGCCGGGTGGGACGGCCGGCCACCATCCGCGCCACCTGCACCAGCCCCGAACAGTCGATGCCGGCCCGCGTCCGCCCGCCCCAGCGATAGGGCGCGCCGCGAAAGCCCTCGGCCACCGCCACCCAGTCCAGCGTCTGTTCGCCGGCGAGCCGGAGCAGGTGCCGGTGATGCACGAACCCGCCGCCGCCGGCGTGAAACCCCGGCACGTCTGTGGGCAGCGCCACCAGCCGCGAACCGGCCGGAAGCACGGATGCCACGGCTGCCTTGATGTCGGGCGCGCGGAACAGGAGCGCGTCGCCCGGGCCGACCATGTGGGTGGGCACAGCCGCCGCGCCGAGCGCCGCCGCCGGCACGAAGCCGACATAATGATCATGCACCGACCAGCCCCAGCACCAGCCGCCGCTGTCTTCCAGAACCGCGAAATCCTCGCCCGGCAGCAGCTCGGAAACCGCCACCGATCCATCCGCCGGGGCGGCGTGGACGACTGCGGCCGCGCCCTGATTGCTGCGCAGCACGGGTGCAGCATAGGCGGGTGCGCCGACGAGGCCGGCGAGCGCGATGTCGGCAAGGTCGGCCCGCCATGCGGCGGTGCGCGGGTCGAGCAGGCCAAGCCGCCCGGCGTCGCGCGGCGCGGATACCCTGGCCGTGCGCGGGTGCGGCGCGGTCATGCCTGCCAGCCTTCGAGCGCGGCGAGCGCTGCGAACAGGCCCTGCTCCATGCCGCCGCGCGGCCGGCCGGGGCGCGCGGACGGATTCCAGGCGTAGAGATCGAAATGCGCCCAGGGCGTGCCCGCTGGCACGAAGCGGGCAAGGAACAGGGCGCCGATGATCGCGCCGGCCATCGGCCCCTCGCCGACATTGTTGGTGTCGGCGATGTCGGAGCGGAACAGGCGCCTGTACGGCTCCCACAGCGGCAGCCGCCAGAGCGGATCCTCGACCCGCGCCGCTGCATCGAGAAGCCGCGCGCCGAGCGCCTCGTCGTTGGTGAACAGCGCCGGGAGATCGGGCCCCAGGGCGACCCGGGCGGCGCCGGTGAGCGTTGCGAAATCGAGGATCAGGGCCGGCTCCGCCTCGGCCGCGAAGGCAAGCGCGTCGGCCAGCACCAGCCGGCCCTCGGCGTCGGTGTTGCCCACCTCCACGCTCACGCCCGTGCGGGTGCGGATGACGTCGCCGGGCCTGAGCGCGTTGCCGGCGATCATGTTGTCGACCGCGGCGATGACGAGCAGCAGGCGGACGGGAAGGCCCAGCGCCATCACCAGACCGGCCAGCGCGAGCGCGTGCGCGGCGCCGCCCATGTCCTTCTTCATCAGCGCCATGCCGGCGGCCGGCTTGATGTCGAGCCCGCCCGAATCGAAGCAGACACCCTTGCCCACCAGCGCCAGCAGCGGCCTGTCAGGCAGGCCCCAGCTGAGGGCGATCAGCCGTGGCCGGCGGGTGCTGGCGCGGCCGACGGCGTGGATCGCCGGAAACGCCTCGGCGCAGGCCTCGCCGATGGTCGATTCCACCTGCGCCCCGTGCCGCCCGGCAAGCGCCCGCACTGCGGATTCGAGGTCGGCCGGCCCCATGTCCTCGGCGGGCGTGTCGACGAGATCGCGCACCAGCGCCGCCGCCTCGGCCATGGCGACGGCGCGCGCCGCCGTGCTGCCGTTGGCAGACCCGGCGTGCAGCAGCCGGCGCGGGCCCTTCAGCCCCTCCGGCGTGCGGTATCGGCCGAAACGGTGCTGCGCCATCAGCCAGCCGTGCAGCGCCGCCTCGCCCGGCGACGCGTCTGCGGCCAGCTGGAAGCAGCCCTCGGGAAGCGCCGCGGCGGCCGTGGCAAGGCTCCAGCGGCCGACCGTCTCGCGCGGGCCGAGGCCGAGCGCCAACGACCAGCCCGCCCCCTCTGGCCCGGTTCCGGGCAGCAGCACCGCCTGGTCTTCGCGGCCGCGGAAGCCGGCCGCGGCTGCGGCCAGCCGCCGGGCGGGCGACAGCCCGGCGAGAAACCGCTCCGCCCCGGCTTCGCTGACCGGGTGGATGGGCGCATCGGGCGCTTGCCGCCCGCCAGGCGGCAGCAGCAACGCGGCGAAATCCGTCATGCGGTCTCGCGAAGCAACCGGGCGGCGAGCGGGGCGTGGTAGGTGAGGATGCCGGCCGCGCCCGCGCGCTTGAAGGCCGTCAGTATCTCGATGACCAGGGCATCGCGATCGAGCATGCCGGCAGCAGCCGCAGCCTCCACCATCGCATATTCGCCCGACACGCAGTAGGCGAACACCGGCGCGTCGAACCGTTCGGCGGCACGCGCCACCACGTCGAGATAGGCAAGCCCGGGCTTCACCATCAGGCTGTCCGCCCCTTCGGCCAGATCCTGCTCCATCTCGGCCATTGCCTCGCGCGCATTGGCCGGGTTCATCTGGTAGGTCCGCTTGTCGCCCTTCAGAAGCCCGCTGGCGCCCACTGCCTCGCGGAAGGGGCCGTAGAAGCCGCTCGCATATTTGGCGGAATAGGCCATGATCGCGGCCTCGGCATGGCCCGCGCCATCGAGCGCGCGGCGGATCGCCTGGATGCGGCCATCCATCATGTCGGACGGCGCGAGGATGTCGGCGCCGGCCTCGGCCTGCACCACGGCCTGGCGCATCAGCACCTCGACCGTTTCGTCGTTCAGGACCCGGCCCGCGGCATCCGTCAGCCCGTCATGGCCGTGGCTGGTGTAGGGATCGAGCGCCACGTCCGCGAGCAGCGCCACGCCGGGTTCCGCAGCCTTGGCCGCGCGCAGCGCCCGGCAGACGAGATTGTCCGGGTTCAGCGCCTCGGCGCCATCCGGGCTGCGCAGCGCCGGCGGCGTGTTGGGGAACAGCGCCACGCACGGGATGCCGAGCCGCGCCGCCTCGCCCACGAGCGCGGCGACGCGATCGACCGAATGGCGCGAGACGCCCGGAAGCGCGGCGATCGGCTCCTCGCGGTCCACGCCCGCGCACAGGAAGATGGGCCAGATCAGGTCCGCCGGCGCAAGCCGCGTTTCGGCCACCATCGCGCGGATGGCGGGCGAGCGGCGGTTGCGCCGCAGGCGCGCGAGCGGATAGCGACCGGGGTGCATCCCGGCCCGGTTAGCGGGCCGCGCACGGCTTTGCCAGAGCCGCGCCGGGCCTCAATCGTTGAGGACGAAGGTCACCACCATGATGATGCGCCATTCCACGAGCTTGCCGTCGCGCACCTGGGCCTTGATGTCTTTCACCCACACGCCCTCGATATTGTCGATGGTCTTGCGGGCGCGCTCCAGCCCGTCCTTCACGGCATGTTCGATGCTCTCGGTGGAGCTGGAAATGATCTCGATGGTCTTGGCGATCGCCATGGTGCGTCTCCTCCTCACCCGCCTCTAGCACAGATTGCCGGGATTCGCGGCATCGCAGCCATCGACCGGCGGGCTTCGCCTGCTATGCCCTCGCAATGGCGCTGTTTCCGGTGGACGAGCTCGAAGCGTTCCTGATCGCCTGCGCCAAGGCCGGCGAGGACACGACCTATGGCGATGTGTTCCGCATGTTCGGCCTGCCGTTCCAGCGCTTCCAGGTGGGCCAGCTCTGTGCCGCGCTCGACGAGGTGGACCGGTTGCAGCGCGGGCGCGGCCGGCCCGAGCTTGCCGTGCTGGTGGTGCGCGCGTCGGACCGGATTCCGGGCCAGGGCTGGTGGCTTTCCAAGAATCACGACCCGTGGGAGGGCCCGTTCGAGGGGCCGGAGGCGCGCCGGTTCGTCGAGGCGCACCAGGCGCGCGCCTTCGCCTTCTGGGCGGGCGGCTAGTTCCGCACCCGCGCGAGCGCGCTGCGGATCTCGGTTGCGACTTCGGCGCGTTCCGCCTGGCCGAGGCAGCAGCCCAGCTCCACGCGGGTTCTGCCATCGTGGAGCCACAGGGCGATGGCGCCGGTCTCTGATCGCTCGACCAGCAGCCGGGCGGCGATCGGGTCCATCTGGTTGAGCGCCCTGGTGCCATCGGGCGCGATCCGTTCCAGCCAGACGCCCGCTGGCGCCACCACCAGCCGTTCCTGCTCGCGGTTGCGGCGCGCCTGGCCGAGCGCCCACCAGAGCAGCACCACGTCGATCGCCATGAAGGGCAGGATCGGCCACGCGCCCAGCAGCAGGAAGCGAAGGCCCAGAAGCCCGAACAGGGTGGCAACGCCCGCCACCGCCCACCAGGCGAGCCGCGCCGAGCCGGAGCGGTTGGGAGTCATCACGAGATCGAGCACCGGGGCGCCATTGCCGCCGCCGGGCCCGCGTCGCGGTGGCTGCTTGCCGAGATCCATGCCTCCGCACTAGCAGGGGCGATGCCGGCCCGGAACCGCGACACATCCGCTCCGCGCGCCAGCCGGACGGGTTCGCGCGCCCGGCCGAAGCGCCTGCCGAAGGCGGATGTGGAGGCGATCTTCGATGCGCTGGCGGCGGGCCGGCCGGAGCCGAGGACGGAGCTTCTGTTCGAGAACCCCTTCACGCTGCTGGTGGCGGTGGTGCTTTCGGCGCAATCGACCGATGCCGGGGTCAATCGCTGCACGCGCGGCCTGTTCGCGGTTGCTGACACGCCCGAGAGGATGCTGGCGCTGGGCGAGGAGGGGGTGAAGGCCCACATCCGCACCATCGGCCTTTTCAACACCAAGGCGAAGAACGTGATCGCGCTTTCGGCGCTGCTGCTCGACCGGCACGGCGGCGCGGTGCCGCGGGACCGCGCGGCGCTGGAGGCGCTTCCCGGCGTTGGCCGCAAGACCGCGAACGTCGTCTTGAACGAGGCCTTCGGCGAGCCGACGCTTGCGGTTGACACCCATGTGTTTCGTGTGGCGCGGCGCATCGGCCTGTCTGCCGGCAGCACGCCCGAGGCGGTGGAGCAGGATCTCTTGGCGCAGGTGCCCGAACGCCATGCCCGGGCGGCGCATCATCTCCTGATCCTGCACGGCCGCTATCTATGCAAGGCGCGCGGGCCCGAATGCTGGCGCTGCCCCGTTGCCAAATGGTGCCGCTTTCCGGAGAAGGTGGCGGCGCCCAGGAAGTTAACAGGCCGTTCACCGACGCCGACCTAGTTCTTGCTGCCGTTTGGGGCCGTTTTTCGGGCCGTTTTTCGGGGTGTGCAGTCGGGCGAAACGGTT
>JBKBXK010000065.1:0-7528 GCA_046314095.1 Thermaurantiacus sp.
AAAGGCGCGCTCGGTCAGCATCGGCGTGCGCACGGCACCCGGCAGCACGGCGTTGACGCGGATGCCCGCCGGGGCATGATCGAGGGCTGCCACCCGGGTGATTCCAAGGACGGCATGCTTGGCAACCGCATAGGCCCCCATGCCCGGCGCGCCCACCACTGACATCACGCTGCCGGTGTTCACGATAGCCGATCCCGGGCCCATGCGCGCAACTTCGGCTGCCAAGCACAGCATCACCCCTGTCACATTCACGGCGAGCACCCGATCCCATTCCGCCCGGGGGAGGCGGCCAAAATCGGCCATCCGCCCGCCCCACTGCTCGATGCCCGCATTGTTGAAGGCGCCGTCCAGCCGGCCATGCCGGGCCATCACCGCATCGAGCGCGGCGCCGATCGCAGCCTCGTCCGACACGTCGCACCCGATGGCAAACGCGCCGGGCACGTCCGCGGCCGTCCGGGCCGCACCCTCGGCATCCCGGTCGAGGCAGGCCACAGCCGCGCCATAGTCGCCGAACAGACGCGCGGCGGCCGCGCCGATTCCGCTGGCCGCGCCGGTCACGACGATCACCTTTCCACCAAGCATCGGGTCGGCGCTACCGCCTTTGGGGCCTGGCATCATGCCTCTCCCGCCGGCGACACCCAGCCATGGGAGAGATGGCTGGGCCGGCCGCCGCACGCCTGCCAGTCGGCGACCAGCGCGGGGATCTGGCCCTCCTCCAGCGCGCCCTTTCTATAGTCAGCAGGGTCCAGCCCGTAGAGCGGCGCGGCGTTCAGCCCCAGGATCGCCGGCTTCATCGGCGCAATGTCGGGCAGGCCAAACCGCTCCATCAGATCGGCCGGCATCTCGAGGCGCCGCAGCGCCTCGATCTGCCACTGCGGGCTGCCGTACCACACGCTGTCCGTGCCCCACAGCACATGGTCCGCACCCAGCCCGCGCGCCAGGATCGCGATCATCGCGGCCGCCAGCCGGGGATGGGTCAGCACGGTGAACGCAAAGCTCGCCCCGATGTCGGCATAGATGTTGCTTACCCCCCAGGCCGCCGGGATGTCGGCCAGGTCGCTCACCCAGTCGATCCGCCCGCTCGTCTCGAACCGCAAAAGCTCGGCCTGAGTCGGCTGCGGAATGGTGCGATAGGCCGCATGATAGATGATGAAGTTCAACTGCGGCCAGTCGCGCGCGGCGCGCGGCAGGTCGTCGACCATGGCAAAGGGTTCCGCGCCCGGCATCAGGGCAGGGTCGGCTGGCAGCAGCCCCTTGTGGATGCACAGATTGCGCACCCCGGCATTCACCAGCCGCTCATAGGCCGGGTACATCAGCGCCTCGTCGTCCAGCCGCCAACGATGTCTGGACGGACCGAACGGCTCGCCGACCGTATAGCCCTTCCACCCGTCGGGCTTCAGTTCGGCATGAACCCGGTCGATCTCGTCCAGCCACCCGTCGTGGCCCGGCGCGATCACCGCATGGGTCAGAAGCCGCCGCCCCCCCGCCACCTGATTGACCGCGGCGCGGGCGGCGGCCATCTGGTCGTTGGACAACATCCAAGCGTCCGCATCATCGCCCGGCGCGCCCGATAGAAGCGCCACCTTTGTGTCAGAGGCGAGGTAGATGTCGCGCAGGAACTGCGCAAACCGGATATTCTCCATCGAGAAGCGCCCGGCGTGGGGCAGGCCAAGAATATCGGCAGACAACTCAACAAGGCTGGTGAGCGGCACGAACAGCGCCGGGTCGGCATCGTCCTTGATGAAATGCACTTGATCGTCAAATACAAACTGCCCGGAATCGCGAGCCCGGCGTTGGCGCGCCGCCTCCGGATCAGCTGCGTCATCGGTGATAAACCCTCCGCCAAAACTATCTCCCAGCACGGCAAATGCAGTTGCCATTCCGTGGGGGCTGGCCAGCCATTCCTCTGGCTCCATACCGTGCCGGCCGGGCTGACTGGCGATCGCCTCGACCATCCGGCCCTCATAGGCCCTGAGCGCGCGTGACTGGGGCGGGGGCAGATATTCGCCGTTGGAACCAATGCGCGACGGCACAGGCATCGGCATCAGCCGTTCGGCCGGAAGCAGTCCGGCGCGCGTGGCGGGTGGCAAGAGCATCGGCATGGTTGACAGCGTGCGGCAATCGCCTGTTGCCCGGGCATGACGAGGAGGAACGGCGCCATGACTTCGCGGAAGTGCGGCGTGACGTCGAATGCCAAACCGCTTAGCACACTGGCTTATGAAGGTTCTGGTTATCGGCGGAACCGGAAAGACCGGTCGGGCCACATTGGCGGCGCTGGCTGCACGCAACGTTGCCTGTGTGCCCGCTGCCCGGAACGAAGCCGAGATCCTAATCGACGTCACCGACCCTGCCAGCGTTGAGGCTGGCGCGCGCGGTCATGATGCTGCCTATCTGATCACGCCGATCGGGCCAGACGAAGCAGATATCGGGGTTGCAGCCGTTGCCGCCCTGCGCCGGGCAGGTATCGGCAAGATTGTCTATCTGGCGATCCAGAATCTCGAGCCCATGCGCGCCATCCCGCACTTCGAAACAAAGATCCCGGTGCGGGACGCCGTGCTGGCTGACGGCCGTTCGGTAGTGCTGGGCGCCAATTTTTTCATGGACAATGACCTGATGGCCTGGCCGGCAATCAAGGCCGGCATGTATCCCATCCCAATCGGCAATGCGCCGGATCGCGGCGTCTGGAGCATCGCTTCACCCGATATCGGCGAGGCAGCGGCCAACGCCTTGCTGCAAGACACGTGGGCCGGACAATATGTGCCGTTGTGCGGCGGCGAACGGCTAAACGCTGCGCGATGCGCGGCCAATTGGGCCGCGGCCCTTGGCCGGCCGGTCGCGTCTGGTAATAATGATGTCGCCGCTTTCCTTGCCACGCTCGGCGTGCCGCAGGGTTGGCTCTACGATGACATGCGGGCGATGTTCGAGGTTACTCAAGCGCTTGGCTGCGAAAGCAGCGCGGAAGACGTAGCCCGGTCCGAGGCGATTATCGGGCGGCCGCCCATGACCCATGCGGACTTCTGTCAGGCCATTGTAAAGGGAATGCAGCAGTGAGCGATTGGAAACCGATTTACACTGCCCAAGCCCATGCAGTGGCCGGGCGCGACGGCCGTGTAACCAGTGAGGACGGCCATCTTGACGTGGTGCTGGCGCCGCCAGCGGCCATGGGCGGCAGTGGCCGGGGCACCAATCCGGAACAATTGTTCGCCGCCGGCTACGCAGCGTGCTTTCATTCAGCTTTGCTGTTCCTTGCGCGGGAGACCAAGGCAGACACCAGCGGATCCTCAGCTGATGGCAAGGTGTCGATCGGCCCCAACCCTGATGGCCCCGGCTTTCGTCTGGCCGCCCACCTGACCGTGGCTCTCCCAGCACTTGCCCAGGCCGATGCCGAGGCGCTGGTTGAAGCCGCCCACAAGGTCTGCCCCTATTCAAATGCCACCCGTGGCAACATCGATGTGAGCTTCGACGTGAAGGGAGCCTGAGCGGTGAGCTATACTGAAGCTTTGGCGCGTGAGGGTGATGCGCCGGCCATGCGCCCGATGGGCGACCACGACCACCCGAACGCCCGCATGCTCAAGGAGGCGCACGAGAATTTCCAGAAGGGCGATCTCGACGCGCTGTTCGCCCTGATGAGCGATGACATCGCCTGGCACATGCCCGGCAACAATGTGCTCTCGGGCAGCTTTCGCGGGCGGGCCGCGATCATGGAAAGCTTCGGTCGGCTGCAGCAGAATGTTGATGCCTATTGGGCCTGGCCGCTCGATTATTTCGGCAGTGATGACCATGTGGTGCTCGTCGCCCAAGTCCGGGCGCGCCGCGGGGACCGCAGCCTTGATGTGAGGGAATGCCTGCTGTGGCGCGTCAATACCGAGGGCAAGCTCTGCGAGGTTTGGCACATGGCGCTGGATGAAAAGGCGTGGGACGCTTTCTTCAGCGCGGATTGATCGGCCTGCCCCGCGCCTCCCAGGCGCGGGGCGTGCCTTCCATCGGCCGCGCCGGCACCGCCATGCGCTCGGGTGTCCACACAAAGCCGGAATCCACCGCCACCTCCACCTCGGTGATGCCGGGCAGTTCCGCCAGCGCAGCCCGCGCCGCCTCCGCGAAATGCGGAGCCATGGTGCAGCCGGCAAAGGTAACCGCCAACCGCAGGGCGAGCCGTTCGCCATCCTGCTGCCATCCGATCACCAGGCCCATGTCGACCAGGTTGGTTGGCCTGCCGGCGGCGACGCTGCACGGGTCGTGAATGCCGGCTAGCGCAGCCCGCACATCGGCGTCGGTTATGGTGCTCAAGGCACCAGCCCGCGGGCCCTGCCCCAGTCGGTCCACACCGTCCAGGGCGCCTTTGCCGGCCCAGTTCCGGTGAAGGCGTCGCCGACCTGGTGGGCGTGCATCTCCGTGATATCATGTCCAATCATGCGGGCATAGTTTCCGCCCAGAATCGCACGCCGGTCCATTTCGGACAGCGGGGCAATGCCGTGTCGATCCTGCAATTCGGCCGAGAACTGAAAGCGCCACATCGCCTCGATCAGATGCTGCGGATGGGTGACAGTGCAGCCGGTACCCCAGAGCAGCTTGGCGACCCCACCCCATTGCGCCAGCACCGCCAAGGCAGCAGCAAATCGGCCCGGAGCCTGCCACAGCAGCGCCGTTGTCGTCTCCAGATTGGCATAGACATTGGGGAAACGGCCGATCGCCATCGCCGTTTCCTCGATGAAGGCCATGCCGCTGTGGACGATCTCAAACGCCATGTCCGGAAAGGCATCGGCCGCCAGCTCGAAGTCCTCTCCGATCCGGTAAGGAGCAAGTGGCACCGATCCATTGGGCAGCGCCTTGTGGATAGCAATCGTCTTCAGCCCCAGGTCGCGAGCACGTTCAATCACGGCCATGGTGGTGTCGTCGTTGGTCAGCCAGTGGCGATAGGGGTCCATTTGATGCGGATAAAGCTTGACGCCCACGGCCGACGGCATGGCAGCCACCTGATCCTCCAAATCGTCAAGCACTGCGGCCTTTTCACCGCTGGGGTCCACGCCGACATACCCGAGTACTCGGGTCGGAAAGCCGCGCACCATCGCCTCGGTCTTGTGGCGCGCGGCAAAGCCATCGTGGAACCAGCTGTTCAGCGTCAGGGTGTGGGTTGCGATCAGGCGCGTGGCGCTTTCCTCGAATATTGTGCGCACCAGAAGTTCGCCCGGCATGTCCGTCATGTAGACGGCGTTGGGCACATGGGCGTCGGGGGGCGTCATCAGGCAATGGAGACCGTAGGACATCGCCCACAACTGCTCGCCGAACCGGCTTGCGACGTTTCTCCGATCCAGATTGAGCGCATGGACCACCGCATCGATGACGAACAGATCGTCGGGCAGGGACCGAACCGCGATATCTACCAACACGCATGCTCCTTGTTTGCGCGCCGCCCCCCGCAGGCACGGCCGCCGCTCATTCTGGCATCGGCTGGCCATCATGCCAGTGCCGTGCTCGGCCACGCCAATAGCCAGAAGCTATGGGCACGGGGTCGGCAGCCACTAGCCTCCGCGCCTGCCGCACCTAAAGTCCCAGGCGAGCGCGGGCGCGCCTCCATACCTTGCGTCCGCCAACAGGAAAGACGTGTGAAGATGTCGATCGCCACTCCGCCTGCCCAAGATTTGGCACTGGCAGGCCCGTCCACGCCGGACTACGCCCGGATGGTCCGCCCCGGCCACGTCCATCGCAGTGTCTATACCGACCCGGCCATCTTCGCCGAGGAGATGCGCCGCCTCTTCGGCCGCGCCTGGATCTATCTCGCCCACGACAGCGAGCTCCCCGAGCCGGGCGACTATGTGGTGCGCCACATCGGCACGACGGCGGTCATCCTCACCCGCGGCCGCGACGGCGCGGTCCATGCCGTACCCAACCGCTGCTCCCACCGCGGGGCCACGCTGTGCGCGTTCGATCGCGGCAAGGCGCCGGCCGGCCACATCTGCCCCTATCATGGCTGGAACTTCGCCGCCGACGGCCGGCTGAAGTCGGTGCCCAACCGTGCCAATTATGAGGGCGTCCTGGAGCTCTCCGATCGCGACTTGCCGCCAATCCGGCTCGAATCCTATCGCGGCTTCCTGTTCGGCACCCTCGACGACGGCGCCATGCCGCTCACTGGCTTCCTCGGTCACATGGCCAGCACGATCGATGACCTGGTCGATCGCTCGCCCACCGGGGAGGTCATATGCGCGCCCCATGTGCTGCGCCATCATTACCGCGGCAACTGGAAGCTCAGCTTCGAGAATCTGAACGACACCATCCACCCCGGCTTCGCCCACAGCGCCTCGGTCACCTCGGCCCGCACGGTGCAGCGGTCGCTCGATCCCGACACGCCGCTGGCGCCTACGCTCGGCATGATGCTGGCCAATGGCAAGCCGGTGCAGTTCTTCCAGGACCTGGACATGGTCACCGCCCCCCATGGTCACAGCTACATCGGTGGCCATATGGGGGCCAGCTACTCGTCGGATACCCAGAGTGCCTATGCCAAGGCGCTGATTGCCTATCACGGGGCTGACAAGGCCGCCCGGGTGCTGGGCGTGGACCGGCACCTCACCCTACTCTACCCGTCGTCCACTTGGCATGCCCGCTACCAGACGGTCCGGATCATCCGCCCCGTCCGCCACGACCTCACCGAAGTAATCGGCTATGTGTTTCGTCTTCCGGGCGCGCCGGAGGAAACGTTCCGCAACGCCATCGAGTATTGCAACGGCGCCAACAGTGCGGCGTCGCCGGTGATCGCCGACGATCTCGAGCTCTATGAGCGGATCATGGACGGCAACCACCATGGCGCCGACGCCTGGATCCCGACCGGGCGCGGGCTGCTCGAGGACCGCGAGAATCTTCCGGACCGGACTCGGTCACCGGCCACATCAGAGGCCTTCATCCGCAACCAGTTCGAGGCCTGGGCGACCTATATGAGTCAGGTCGCATGAGCGCGGAGCTCAGGGCCGAGCTTGCTGGGCTGGTCGAGGATGAGGCCCGCCTGCTCGACGATCGGGCGTACGAGGCGTGGCTTGCCATGTTTGCACCGGATTGCCGGTATTGGGTGCCGGTGAGCGCCGACCAAGACGATCCCGGTTCAGGCGTCGCTCACGTCCATGACGACAAGCAGCTGATGGCCGCCCGCTGCCATCGCCTCGCCAATCCGCGCGGGTTCGGTGCCGAGCCGGCTGCGCGCACCGCCCATGTGGTCTCGGGCATCCGGCTGGAACGGGTGGAGAATGATGAGGCCGTGGTCAGCTCGTCCCAGATTGTGCTGGAACATCGGGAGAGAGGTGGGTTCGAGGCCGATACTCGGACCTTCGGCGGACGGGTGACCCACCGGTTTCGGCGCCACGCGGACAGCTGGCTGATCGTCGAAAAGCGTGTCGATCTCATCAATTCCGAGGGATCGATGAACGCCTTGGCTGCCCCTTTCTGAGCATGGATATCGCTTACGTCCCGGCCGGTGTCTGGTGGTGCAGTCCGTTCGCCCGTTGGCAGGGCAGCCTTGCAAACTTCCACGCGCTGAAACTTG
>JBKBXK010000065.1:7538-10185 GCA_046314095.1 Thermaurantiacus sp.
TTGGGGCAGTGTCCGGGCTATGGACAGGCTGGGTATCGATCCAAGCGCCTTGGACGCCGGTGTGCTGGGTTTCACGGTCCCACAATCGGCCTCCTTCTACGGGCTTCCATGGGTCGCGGCCGAGCTTGGGGCGCCTCATCTGGCGGGCCCCACGATCATGCAGGCCTGCGCCACATCGGCCCGGGCGCTTCAGGTAGCAGCAGCCGAGATTTCCGGGGATAGCGCCCAGACGGCCCTTGTCCTTACCGCAGACCGGGTGTCGAACGGCCCCAGCCTTGCATGGCCGCGCCCCGCCGCGCCCGGCGGTCAGCCCGAGGGCGAGCATTGGGTGATGGCCAATTTCGCCCGCGATCCGTGGGCAAATTGCGCGATGGTGGACACGGCCGAGAATGTGGCGTCTCGTTGGTCAATCAGCCGCGAGGCGCAAGACGACCTGACGCTCATGCGGCTTGCCCAATATCACGCCGCCCGGGCGCGTGGATTCCACGCCCGCTTCATGGGCGACGGCCTCGCGATGCCCGACGCGCGTTTTGCCCGCACGGTCGGGACGCTCGCCGCCGACGAGGGGGTCCAGCCTGTCGACGAGGCCAAGGTGCGCAGCCTGAAGCCTGTGCGCGAGGGCGGCACCGTGACCCATGCCGGTCAGACCCATCCAGCCGACGGCCATGCGGGCATGATCCTCGCCAGCAGCGATCAGGCCCGGCTGCTCGCCACGCGATCCGGGCTGGAAATCGCGCTCACCGGCTTCGGCACAGCACGAGTGGAGCGGGGATTGATGCCCGCCGCCCCGGTGCCGGCCGCGTCGCGCGCGCTTGCCATGGCCGGAGTATCGATCACCGGGATCGATGCCGTTACCAGCCATAACCCGTTTGCCGTCAATGACATCGTCTTTGCCCGGGAGACGGGCTTCTCGCTCGAGGCAATGAACATCAATGGCTGCAGCCTGGTCTACGGGCATCCGCAAGGCCCGACTGGGATGCGCGCCACCATCGAGCTTGTCGAGACGCTGATCGAACGCGGCGGCGGGCGCGGCCTGTTCCAGGGCTGCGCCGCCGGCGACAGCGCGATGGCGCTGGTAATCGAAGTGCGCGATGCGGTCGCCTGATCCGCACCACCAGGGCAGCGTCGACAGCCCTCTCGCGCTGCTCGCGCGGGCTGCCCGCCTGGCGTCCGCCGCGCCGGCGCTCCACGCCGGCGCGGTGCGGCTCACCTATGCTGAGCTCGCCCATGCCGTGGCCCGGCTCGCCGCGCAGTTCCGGCACGAGCTTGGTGGGCCTTCGGCCGGGCACGGGACCATCCTCCTGTTGCTGCGCAACGGTGCTGCGCTGCCGATTGCCATCCATGCCGCCCAGGCCGCCGGCGGAAGCGTGTGTGCGCTCAATCCGGACTACAGCGGCCGCGAACTCTCCGAAATCCTGAGTATAGCGCGTCCAGCGCTCGCAATCACTCATGCCGACCTCGCCGAACATCTGCACGCCGCCCTGCCCGCCGGCTTCGGCGGGTCAGTCGTGGCCCTCCCGCCCGACGAGCCCGCCTGGGTGTCGGCCCTGCTCTCCGGGGACCGGCCCGCCGATCTGCCCCTGCCCAACCCTGACGGCATCGCCGTTATCCAGTTCACCGGCGGAACTACCGGGCGGCCGAAGGGGGTGATGCTGCGCCACCGAGCGCTGGCGGCCAATGTGGCCCAGCGCGAAGCCATCCTGCCCACCAGCTGGGCGGCCGAGCATGTCATCTGCATGATGCCCCTGTTCCACAGCTTTGCAAGCGCAATGGGCCTGCTGCTTTGCGCCAATGCTGCCGGCTGCCTTCATGTCCTGCCGCGCTATCGGCCGGACTGGGTCGTGGACATGATCCGCACCGAAGCAATAACGCTGCTGCCGGCCGGGCCCACCGTCTTCAACAGTCTGCTGCGCTTCGACGACCTCGACCGGGCCGCGCTCACCAGCGTACGAGCCGCCTATTCCGGCTCCGCCCCCCTCAGCCGGACCACGCTGGACGAGTGGGAGGAGCGCACGGGCATTCCCATCTACGAAGGCTATGGCCAGTCGGAAGCCGGCCCGGTCCTCACCTATCATGGCCCCGCCATGGCGCGAAAGCCGGGCAGCGTCGGCCCGGCCTTGCCCGCCACGGAACTTCGCATCGTCCAGCCCGAAAGCGGCCAGGATCTCCCCACAGGCGAAGCCGGCGAAATCTGGGCCCGCGGCCCGCAGTTGATGGAAGGTTACCTCGCCGACCCGGATGCCACTGCGAACGCGCTGCAATCCGGCTGGCTGCGCACCGGCGACGTCGGCCGCCTCGACGAGGACGGCTATCTCTTCATTGAGGACCGGCTGAAGGACATGGTGATTAGCAGCGGCTACAACATCTACCCGCGCGAGATCGACGAGCAGATGATGGCCTGCCCCGGCGTGCGCGAGGCCGCCGCCATCGGCGTACCCGACTCCTACCGCGGCGAGCTGGTCTGGGCCTTCTACAGCGGAACCGTGACCCCGCCTGCCCTGACAGACTGGTTGGCCGAGCGCCTCGTCGCCTACAAGCGGCCCGCGCGCCTTGTCCCCCTGCCCGATCTGCCCCGCACGCCCGTGGGCAAGCTGGACAAGCCGGCGCTGCGCGCAATCGCTGCCGGCATGGGCGCCGCCGCATGAGC
>JBKBXK010000066.1:0-9972 GCA_046314095.1 Thermaurantiacus sp.
GGCGGCAAGCGCCTCGCCCAGCCAGTAGCGCTGCCGCTCGTGGGTCACCAGCGCCGGTTCCCCCTTTGGCACCTGCGTTCGCGCCCAGTCCACCAGCCAGCGTTCAAGCTCGGGGATCCCGGCCCCCGTCAAAGCGGAGACATGGGCGACACCCCCGCGCATGCCGGGGAGGTCGCCTGTGGCGTCGATGCGGTTCACGACCCGCAGCCCCGGCCCCTCGCCAAGGTTCAGCACCAGGTCCGCCGCCGCCGCCCGATCCCGCGCGCGCGCGATGCCCAGAGCCTCCACCGGATCCGAACTGTCGCGCAGGCCGGCGGTATCGAGCAGGGTCGCAGGCACGCCGCCCAGGTCCAGCCGAACCTCGATCACGTCCCGCGTGGTGCCAGCTATTGGCGTGACGATTGCCACTTCCCGCCGCGCCAAGGCGTTGACAAGGCTCGACTTTCCGGCGTTGGGCGGCCCCGCGACTGCGATCGTGAGGCCGGAGCGCACCCGCTCCCCCATCGGCGCATCCGCGAGCACGGCCGCCAACTCCTCCGCAAGCACGGCGATATCGGCCTGTGCACGCGGGGCTGCGACATCCGCCTCGTCTGCGAAATCCAGGTCCGCCTCCACATCGGCAAGCAGGGCAACCAGCCGCGCCCGCCACGCCTCGGCCCGGTGCCGCAGCCGCCCCTCGGCGCCGGCGAGCGCCTGATCGCGCTGCGCCGCCGTTTCGGCCGCGATGAGATCGGCCAGCGCCTCGGCCTGGGTGAGATCGATGCGGCCATTGAGGAAGGCGCGGCGGGTGAACTCGCCGGCCTCGGCCGGGCGCAGGCCGGGCAGGCCGGCGAGCGCCGCAAGGATGCCGGCGACCACGGCCGGGCCGCCATGGGCGTGGATTTCCGCCACCTCCTCGCCGGTGAAGCTGGCCGGCGCCCTGAACAAAAGAACCAGCGCCTTGTCAATCAGTTGGCCCGTCGCTGGATCCCGGATGCTGCGCAGCATCGCCCGCCGGGGCGGTGGCGGCGGACCAGCGGTGAGGGCCTGCAAAGCCTTCCCGGCGCCGGGGCCGGACACGCGCACGACTGCGACCCCGGACGGGGGCACGCCGGAGGCGAGCGCGAAGATGGTGTCGGTGTGGCCGGCCATCCGCACTGCCTAGCATCGGCCGCGCCCGCGCACAGCGCCGATTGACAGGCGCCGCCGCCGGTGCCGATGCTGCGGGGATGCGAACGGGCGCCGCCGGACCATGCTGACCTCCGCCGACGCGCTGGCGCGGCTGGACCGGCCGCTGGCGCCCGAGGACGCAGCGCGGTTCGCCGGCCTGAAGGCCCGGCTGGCGCACAGCCTGCCCGAACTGATGACCCGGCCGGAGGCACCGCGCACCGTGGTGGTGATCCCGAGCCTGTCGATGGACCAGGAGGTGCTCGCCCGGATCGAGGGCGGGCATCATTATGAGGAGCGGATGCTCTGCCTTCTCCTGCTGCTGCGGCTGCCGCGCACCCGGCTGGTCTATGTGACCAGCGCCCCCGTGCCCGAGGCGATCATCGACTATTATCTGAACCTGTTGCCGGGCGTTCCCGCGGGCCATGCGCGGCAGCGGCTGACGATGCTTTCGTGCGACGACGTGCTGCCGGGGCCGCTTTCGGCAAAGCTGCTGGCGCGGCCGCGAATGCTGGACCGGCTGCGCCGCGCCGTGGGCGACACGGCGGATGCGCACATGAGCTGTTTTGCGGTGACGCCGCTGGAACGCGAGCTGGCGCTGCGGCTGGACCTGCCGATCTATGGCTGCGACCCGGCGCTGATGCACCTTGGCTCCAAGAGCGGCTCAAGGCAGATCTTCCGCGCCGCGGGAATCCCGCTGCCGCCGGGACGCGAGGATCTGTCCGACATGGACGAGGTGGCCGAGGCGCTGGCGGAACTGAAGGCCGAGCACCCCCACCTCAGGAAGGCGGTGGTGAAGCTGAACGAGGGTTTTTCGGGCGAGGGGAACGCGATCTTCCGCTTCGCCGATGCGCCGGGCGGCGCGGCGCTGGCCCGCTGGGTGAAGGCGCGGATGGGCGACCTGCGCTTCGAGGCCGCCGGCATGTCGCCCGACACCTATGCAGCGAAGTTCCGCGAGATGGGCGGGATCGTGGAGGCGTTCGTGGAGGGCGGGAACAAGCGTTCCCCCTCGGTGCAGCTGCGCATCGACCCGGAGGGGCGGCTGGCCCCGATTTCGACGCATGACCAGCTGCTTGGCGGGGCGGAGGGGCAGGTGTTCATGGGCTGCCGCTTTCCGGCGGATGCCGCCTATGCCTGCGAGATCCAGGCGCTTGCCATGCGGGCGGGTGCGGTGCTGGCAGAACGGGGGGCGCTGGGGCGCTTTGCAATCGACTTCATCTCGGTGGAGCGCGAACGCGGCTGGGAGCATTTCGCAATCGAGGTGAACCTCAGGAAGGGCGGCACCACCCATCCCTTCCTGATGCTGCAGTTCCTGACCGACGGCCGCTATGACCCGGCGACGGGCCGGTTCCTGACCCCGCAGGGGCGCGCGGCCTGCTATGTGGCATCCGACAATGTGGAGGCGGACGCCTATCGCGGGCTGCTGCCCGACGACCTGATCGACATCGCCGTCCTCAACCGGCTCCACTATCATGGCGGGCGGGCCGAGGGCGTGGTGTTTCACCTGATCGGCGCGCTTTCGGAACATGGCAAGCTGGGGATGGTGGCGATCGGCGAGACGCCGGAGCGGGCCGACGCGCTGTTTCACGAGACGGTTGAAGTGCTGGACCGGGAAACGGGAGCGGGCTGATGGCGGATGCGGATGCGGCCCCCGAGCGCGGGGCAATGGCGGCCGCGGCTGCGGCCGGGCGCAAGACGCAGATCGTGGTGGTGGGGGGCGGCGCCGGCGGCCTGGAGCTGGTGCGCAAGCTTGGCGCGAAACATGGCCGCACGCGCCACGACATCATCCTGATCGAGCGCAACCGGACACATATCTGGAAGCCGCTGCTGCACGAGGTGGCGGCCGGAGCGCTGGATGCGAACCTCGACGAACTGGGCTATCGCGCGCACTGCCGGCGCTGGGGCTATCGCTTTTTTCATGGCAGCATCGCCGACATCGATCGCGACGCGCGCGAGGTGGTGCTTGCGCCGATGCTGGACGAGGACGGGCAGGAGCTCGTGGCCGAGCACCGGATCCGCTATGACTGGCTGGTGCTGGCGGTGGGGGCTGTCACCAACGACTTCGGGACGCCGGGCGTTCGCGACCATTGCCTGTTTCTGGACGACCGCGACGGCGCGGACCGGTTTCGCAGCCGGCTTCTGAACCAGTGCCTGCGCGTGTCGCGGCGGATGGTGACGGGGCAGGGGACGGACGAGCGGGTGCGGGTGGTGATCGTGGGTGGCGGCGCGACCGGGGTGGAGCTGGCCGCCGAGCTGTTCAACGCCGCCGCGGGGCTCAGCCACTATGGGCTGGAAGTGTTCGACGAGAGCCGGCTCGACGTGACGCTGGTGGAAGCGGGGCCGCGCATCCTGCCGGCGCTTCCCGAGCGGATCTCGGACGCCGCGCAGCGCGAACTGGAGGCGCTGGGCGTGACCGTGCTGACTGCGACCAGGGTTGCAGCCGCCGAGGCGGGCGCCATCCTGGTGGACGACGGGCGGCGGATCGAAGGCGACCTGATGGTGTGGGCGGCCGGCGTGCGCGGCGCGGATGTGCTCGACGGCATCGGTGGCCTGGAGACGACGCGCAACCGCCAGATCGTGGTGCGCGACACGTTGCAGACCACCAGCGACGAGCGGATCTTCGCCATGGGCGACTGCGCCTTCTTTCAGGCCGAAGGCGCCGAGCGGCCGATCCCGCCGCGCGCGCAGGCCGCGCACCAGATGGCGGAGACGGTGTTCCGGAACCTCGTGGCTGCGCAGGCCGGACGGCCGCTGAAGCCCTTCGTCTATCGCGACCGGGGATCTCTGGTGTCGCTTTCCCGCTATTCGACGGTGGGGAGCCTGATGGGCAATCTTTCCGGCCGATCAATGGCGGTGGAAGGGATGGTCGCGCGGCTGATGTATCTCTCGCTCTACCGGATGCACCTTCTGGCGATCCACGGCTGGTGGAAGGGCTGGGCGCTGATCCTGGTGGGCCATGTGAACGCCGTGGTGCGGCCGAAGCTGAAGCTGCACTAGAGCATCTTCCGATCATGTTGAATCGCTTTGCCGATTCAACATCGTCGGAGACAGATGCTCAAGAGACTGGATGGGCGGGCAACTTTATCCGTGGCCGTTTGAACCTTGCGGTTCATCCGCCACGAATGTTGCACCAGGTTCGGCGCGCACGGGCGTTCAGGGGAGCTGCCCTAGCGGGACGCGAGATCCTGCTCGGTGAAGGGAACGAGGCGAATCTCGACGCGGCGGTTCTGCGCCCGGCCGGCCTCGGTATCGTTGGAGGCGACCGGCAGGGTGAAGCCATAGCCGCGGGTGGCGATGCGCGCCTGCTGCACGCCGAAGGCGCCGAGCGCGTTGGCGACCGTCTGCGCGCGCTCTTCCGAGAGGCGCTGGTTGACGGCAGCGGAGCCGACATTGTCGGTGTGGCCCATCACGTCGACGAAGGTCGAGGGATAGTCGCGCAGCGATTCGGCAAGCGCCTGCAGCGACGGGCGGAACTCGGGCCGAAGCTCGGCGCGGGCGCGACTCATCTCGCGCTGGCCGGTTTCCGGGTTGGTGGCGCAGGCGGCCACGAGACCGGCGGCGGCGATGGCGATCGTGATGGTGCGGACTGTCTTCATGAAACCCTCTTGTAATGCCCTGGAGTAGAGAGAACCCGATTGTGGCTGCCTGGTTCCGAACTCTACGTGAACAACGCCCGTTCAGCAAAGATCCGAGACGGCGAGCCAGCGGCGCACCATGGGGGCGACCTGGTCCATCGCCTCGAACTGGAGGAGGTGGCCGGCGGCGGCGACCTGGCCGGTGGTGATCCGCCGGCTGGCGCGGGCGAGATCGGACAGGCGATTGACCGGGCGCGCGCAGCCGATGACCAGCGCGGGGACGGCGAGCGCTGCAAGCGCCGCGGCAGCGCCGCCATCGCCGGCGAAGGCGAGGATCGCATCCCATTGCGCGCGGGCTGTTTCGGCCGGGGTTGCGGCCATGGCGGCGACCAGCGCCGCGAAGGCGGCCGGATCGTCGGGCGGGCCGACCAGCTGCGCGCGGGCGAAGGCGGCGATGATCTCGCCCGGCGGGCGGGCGTTCAGCTGGTCCGCGAGGGCGCGGCCGGTTTCCAGCGCCTTCTCCGTTGGCAGGAGGTGGGCGGGATCGAGAAGGACGAGGCCGGTGACCTGGCCGGGTGGCGCCGCGGCGGCCGCGGCGAGGGCGACCTGCCCGCCCATGGAATGGCCGACAAGGATGGCGCCCTCGGGCGCGACGGCGAGGAGGGCGCGCGCGTGGGCGGCGATGGAGAGATCGGCGGCCTTCGGGCTGCGGCCATGGCCGGGGAGATCGACGAGGAGATGCGGGCGGTTGGGAAGGGCGCGGGCGACCGGGAGCATGGCGCGGTGATCGCAGCACCAGCCGTGGACATGGAGCATCGGGCTGTGGCCGAAGCTGGTGTCGGGCCAGATGGCAACGGTTGCGATGGTGGCCGGGTCTTTCATGGGAGCACTCCTTCACGCTGCTTGCCGCGCGGGCCGCGGTAGGTCATTATTGTGGTGGTCATGCAGTCCTTTCCATGGGGCGATATCGCGATCATCCTCGCGCTTGTCACCCTCAACGGCTTCTTCGCGGGCGCGGAACTGGCGATCGTCTCCTCGCGCCGGGCCCGGCTGCAGGCGATGGAGCAGCTTGGCGTGCGCGGCGCGCCGGTGGCGCTGGTGCTGTCGTCGGAGCCGGGACGGTTTCTTTCCACGGTGCAGATCGGCATCACGCTTGTGGGCATCGCCAGCGGCGCCTATTCCGGCGCGAGCCTGGCCGGACCGGCCGGCGATGGCCTGGCGGAGCTGGGCGTGCCGGCGACGGTGGCGCCGCAGGCGGGTTTCATACTGGTGATCCTCGGCGTCACCTATCTTTCGCTGATCGTGGGGGAGCTGGTGCCCAAGCAGCTTGCGTTGCGCTCTCCGGAACGGATCGCCTGCGCGGTGGCGCCGTTCATGACGGTGCTCACCCGGGTTCTGGCGCCGTTCGTGCTCCTGCTCGACGCCTCTTCGGCGGCCGTGTTCCGGCTGATGGGGTTGAGCCGCAAATCCGACCAGACGGTGACGGAGGAGGAATTGCGCTCGGTGGTGGCGGAGGCCGAGAGCGCGGGCGTGATCGAGGTTTCCGAGCGGCAGCTGATCTCGGGCATCATGCGGCTCGCCGACCGGCAGGTGCGCGGCGTGATGACCCCGCGGCCGGAGGTGGACTGGATCGATCTTTCCGCAAGCCCCGACGCGATCCGGGCAACGCTGGTTTCGAGCCCGCACACGCGGGTGCCGGTGGCCGACGGCTCGGTGGACCGGATCATCGGCGTGATCCAGGCGCGCGACGCGATGGTGGCGCTGCTGGAGGGCCGGCCGCTCGACCTTGCAGCGCTGGCGCGGCCGGCGCCGGTAATCCCCGACGTGTCGGACGCAACCGTGGCGCTGACGGCGCTGCGTGACAGCCCGGTGCCGATGGCGATCGTGGTGGACGAATATGGGCATTTCGAAGGCGTGGTGACGCCGGCCGACCTGCTGGCGGCCATCGCCGGCGAGTTCCGATCGGACATGGAGGAGGGGCTGGATCCCTCGGTGGTGACGCGCGAGGACGGCTCGATCCTGATCGCCGGATCGGTTCCGGCCGACGAGATGGCCGAACTTCTGGGAATCCGGCTGGGCGGGGAGCGGGATTTCCAGACTGCTGCCGGCTTCGTGCTGGCGGAGCTTGCGCATATCCCGACCACCGGCGAGGTGTTCGAGGCGCATGGCTTCCGCTTTGAAGTGGTGGACATGGACGGGCGGCGGATCGACCGGCTGCTGGTTTCGCGCCTGCCGGAGACGGCCTGAGATGCGCGGCGCCGGCTGCCTGGTAATCGTGGCGGGCCTGTGGTCGCTGCTGATCTGGTGGCTGCGCGGCCTGATGGTGGAGCCGCACGCGCAGGTGGTGCTGTGGAGCCTGCGGCTGGGCATCGACCCCAATGACAGCCAGGCCTTTGCCGAATGGCTGGAGGACACCCAGGTGGCGATGCGGCTTGGCCTTGCCATCATCTGGGGCGCCGGGCTGGTGCTGATGGCGGTGCTCGCCGTTGTGAGCATCCGCGCCGAGGCGAAGGAGGACGAAGGCTGACGGGCGGAGTGCCCCCCGGCCCGAAGGCCGGGGGGAAGGTCCGTCAGGCCCGGGCGATGCCGACCGGCACCGGCCGGCAGATCGTGTTGCAGACCGGGGAATGCGCCTGTGCCGCCTCCAGCAGCGAATCGAGCTCGGCGTCGCTGCAATCGGCATCGATCTCGAACCGGATGCGGATCGCTTCATAGCCGGGGCTGACCGTTGCATCGAGGCCGAGGAGTCCCTGCACGTCGATATCGCCCTCGAGGCGGGATTCGATGGAGCGGATCGCGATGCCGCGCATCGCGGCATGGAGCACGAGCGTGGTGGTGACGCAGCCAGCCAGCGCATGGAGCAGATACTCCACGGGGTTTGCCCCCTCGTTGGCGCCGAGCAGCACCGGCGGCTCGCCATTCACATAGGTGAAGTCCGCTTTGCGCGAACTGTCTTCCTGCCCGGCCCCGTAGAAGCCGCGGATGGTCGAGTGGTTCTCGCCACCGGTCATCCAGCGGTTGCGGGCGCGGAACTGGAACCGACCGAGCGACGGATCACCCTGGATCGCCGCCACGGTTGCTTCGGCCTGTTCCATGTCGAGGCCGTTCATCATGCGGGTCATCTCTGTCGTGGACATTCTGTCCTCCTGTCATGTGGGGGCCGGAGGGTTTCCGGCCATGCGGCTCTTGTGATGCAGTGCGGGGCCGGCCAGCAGTGCGAGGCTCGCCAGAAACGGTCGATTCGTGCCAGAATGGGCCGAAGGGGGGAGCGACATGCCGCCTGGCGAGCCGAGGAGCATCGAGGCGCAGATCCTCGCACTGCCGGAGACCGCGGGTTCGGCGCTTTATGGCATGGTGGACGTGCTCGCGGCTGCTGGCGCGCTCTGGCAGGAGCTGGTGGGCGAGACGCCGGGCACCATCCGCCTTTCGCCGCGGATCGTCGGCCTGTCGGACGTGCCCTTCCTGTGCGGAAACGGCATTCCCGTTGCCCCGGCGTCGGGGTTCCGGGCGGCGCCCGAGGCGCCGATCCTGATTCTTCCCGAGCTGTGGCTGGGGCCGCATGAGTGCATCCTCGGCCGCTATCCGGAGATCGAGGCCTGGATTTGCGCGCGCCACGCGGCCGGCGCCCATGTCTATGCCGCCTGCTCGGGAACGGTGCTGCTGGCTGCGACCGGCCTTCTCGACGGGTGCCAGGCCACCTCGCACTGGGGCTATGCCGACATGTTCCGCACACGTTTCCCGAAGGTGCGCTTCCAGCCGGAGCCGAGCCTGGTGGTGGCCGACGCCGCCGGGCGGCTGGTGACGGCAGGCGGCACGACCTCGTGGCACGACCTGGCGCTGCACATCATCGCGCGCCATATCAGCCCCGGCGAGGCGTTGCGCATCGCCAAGGTCTATCTGATGAAATGGCACAGCGAGGGGCAGCTGCCCTTCGAGACGCTGGTGCGGCGGCAGCCGCACGCCGATGCCGCCGTGCGGCGGGCCGAAGCCGAGATCGCGGACAGCTTCCGGTGCGCGGACGCCATCCTCCGCGCCGTTGCCGTGAGCGGCATCCCGGAGCGGACCCTGAAACGCCGCTTTCGGGCCGCGACCGGCTCGACGCTGATCGGCGCCGTGCAGAAGCACCGGATCGAGGAGGCGAAGCGGCTCCTGGAAACCTCGACCGAGGCGGTGGAGGAAATCGCCGCCACCGTCGGCTATGAGAATGCCGCCTTCTTCCGGCAGCTGTTCCGGCGGCTGTGCGGTGTCGCCCCGGCCGACTACCGCCGCCTGTTCCGGCATGTGCAGCCCGTGGCAGGCGGCTGAAGCCAGGGCGCAGCCGCGCATGCGCGTTCCTGTGCCAGGTTCGAGTGACATGCGGCACGCCTTGGGCCGCCGCCCGGCGACGGGGGACGGGGGACGGGGGACGGGGGACGGTGCGGCAATTCTCGCAGGTGTGACAGGCTTGCAAACCGCGCGGGCGACCCGATTTCATCACCGAGGTCAATGCCATGGACATGATCCCCTTTGTCGATACCCGCCGCCACTTCGCCCCGCAGGGGTTGAGCGATCGCGTGGCGCTCGCCTTCACCAAGGCGCTGCGGTTTGTTGCCGACCGCTTTTTCGCCGGGCGCTATGGGCACCGCGCGATCGTGCTGGAGACGGTTGCGGCCGTGCCCGGCATGGTGGGCGCGACCATGACGCACCTGCGCTCGCTGCGGCGGATGGAGGACGATCAGGGCTGGATCCGCACCCTGATGGAGGAAGCGGAGAACGAGCGGATGCACCTGATGACCTTCATCGAGGTGGCGCAGCCTTCGGCGTTCGAGCGGGCGCTCATCATCGTGGTGCAGTGGTTCTTCTATGTCGGCTTCTTCGGCCTCTATGTGGTCTCGCCGCGCACGGCGCACCGGATCGTCGGCTATTTCGAGGAGGAGGCGGTGGCGAGCTACACCGCCTATCTCGCCGAGATCGACGCCGGGCGGGTGCCGAACGTGCCGGCGCCGAAGATCGCGCGCGACTATTGGCGGCTTCCCCCGGAGGCGACGCTGCGCGACGTGGTGCTGGTGGTGCGCGCCGACGAGGCGCACCACCGCGACGTGAACCACAGCTTTGCCAATGCGCTGGACGGGCAGCCGATCGACCCGGCGCAGATCGCGCCCTATCCGGCCAAGACCCAGCTTGCGAAGGCGCGGCTGGCCGTGGAGGCCCCCGGCCCTGAAGCGCCCGGCCCTGAAGCGCCTGGAATGGGGGCGCGGGACATGGAGATGGC
>JBKBXK010000067.1:0-9864 GCA_046314095.1 Thermaurantiacus sp.
GCTGCTCGCCAGAGGTGCGGATGATGAGATCAACCGGCGGCAGGTCGGCGGTGTCGAGACCGGCATCGAAAAGTGTCTCGCTGATCTGGTCGGGCGCGAGCCGGCCAGCCGCCGCTTCGGCGGCAAGGCTGCGCGCAACCCGCACCAGCTCGTCGCGCGCGCCATAGTTCAGGGCCACGACAAGCTGCAGTCGCGTATTGTTGCTGGTGATGGCAACGGCATGTTCCAGCCGCTCGACGATCTCCGGCCGAAGGGCGCGCCAGTCTCCTATCAGGCGGATACGGGCGCCATTGGCATGGAGCTCGTCCAGTTCCGAGACGAGATGATGGCGGAGCAGGCTCATGAGGTCCGAGACTTCGTCGGCCGGTCGTCGCCAGTTCTCCGAGGAAAAGGCGTAGAGCGTAAGCACGTCGATGCCGACCACCGGTGCCGCGCGCACCACGCGGCGGACGGCTTCCACTCCGGCACGATGGCCCGCAACGCGTGGAAGGTGCCGACGGACCGCCCAGCGGCCGTTTCCATCCATGATGATGGCGACATGCCGCGGCCCGCCGGCAACGCGCGTATCGGGCTCCGGCTCAGGCAGAACGGCCTCGCCGGCACCGGCGCGTGCCGGCGATCTGGCAACGCGGGTGAACCAGTTCACCGTCCAAGGATTTCCTTTTCCTTGGTGCTGGCCAGCTGGTCGATCTCGGCGATGGCCTTGTCCGTCAGCTTCTGCACATCACCTTCCAGCCGCTTCTGCTCGTCCTGACTGATCTGCCCCTTTTTCTCGGCGGCCTTCAGGCTGTCCATGCCATCCCGCCGAACATTCCGCACGGCCACACGCGCCTTCTCCGCATACTGGGCCGCGAGCTTTGCCAGTTCCTTCCGCCGGTCTTCAGTGAGATCGGGTATCGGCAGCCGCAGCGTCTGGCCCTCCGTCACCGGGTTGAGGCCGAGACCCGCAGAGCGGATCGCCTTCTCCACCGGCTGCACGTTCGACCGATCCCACACCTGGACAGACAGCATCCGCGGCTCAGGCGCGGTTACCGTTGCAAGCTGATTGAGCGACATGTTCGCGCCATAGACCTCGACCGTCACCGGATCGAGCAGCGTGACCGATGCACGGCCGGTACGGAGCCCGGCAAGGTCGCCCTTCAATGACTCCACGGCGCCGTGCATGCGCTGCTCCAGATCCGCCTTGGTCGCGCTCGCATCAAACTCGGCCATGTCCCGTCCCCTTAGGTCCTGTTCACCCCAGCACGCCCGCCCGCGCCGGCGCCGTTTCGGCCATTTCGCTCACGATGGTCGCACGACCTTCACCCTTCAACACCCTGGCCAGATTTCCTGCTTCGCGTATGTTGAAGACAACGATCGGTATTCCGTTGTCGCGGCACAATGCCACGGCTGACGCGTCCATCACTTTCAGATTGTCGGCCAGCACACGGTCATAGCCGATCTGCTGATAGCGCTGCGCACCGGGGTTGGTCTTCGGATCGCTGTCGTAGATACCGTCAACCGATGTGCCCTTCAACAACGCATCACAGCCCATTTCCGCCGCGCGCAGCGCCGCGGCGGTGTCGGTTGTGAAGAAGGGATTGCCCGTGCCGGCAGCAAAAATGACAGCCCGCCCCTTTTCCATGTGCCGCATCGCGCGGCGGCGGATGTAGGGCTCCGATACGCTGGCCATCGGGATCGCCGACTGCACGCGGGTATCGACACCCTCGTTCTCCAGGGCGTTCTGCAGCGCCAGCGCGTTCATCACCGTTGCCAGCATGCCCATATAGTCCGCCGAGGCGCGGTCGAATCCCTTTGCGGCAGCAGCCAGCCCACGGAAGATATTGCCGCCTCCCACCACCATGCACAGCTCAAGACCAGTCTCGCGGACAACGGCAATCTCGCGCGCGAGACGTGCGGTTGCCTCCGGGTCGATCCCGAAGGCGCCCTCCCCCATCAGCGCTTCGCCGGAGAGCTTGAGAAGGATTCGCCGGTACGGCAACGCGGACATCAATCTGCAACACCTCCTCGCGAAAGCGGCTTAGCCATCCGCGCACAGCCCCACAAGGCAGCGCACCGGCGCGATCGCTCAGGCCTGCCCCGCTGCGGCCGCCACTTCGGCAGCGAAATCGCTGGCCTCGCGCTCGATACCCTCGCCTAGCTGGAAGCGAACGAAGCGGGACACGCCGAGGTCTGCGCCCAGGCGCTTGCCCTCCGCCGCGATGGCGTCGGCAACTTTCGACTTGCCGTCGATCACGAACACCTGCGACAGCAGTGCCTGCTCGGCGGCAAACTTCTTCACAGCGCCGTCAACCATGCGCGCGACAATATCGGCCGGCTTGCCGGAAGCAGCCGCCTTTTCCTCCGCAATCGAGCGCTCGCGGGCGAGAAGCTCGGGATCGACATCATCGGCTGCAATCGCAACCGGGTTGGCGGCGGCGATGTGCATGGCCAGCTGGCGCCCGAACGCCTGCAGTTCGCCGGCGTCAGCAGCGCCCTCGAGCGCCACCAGCACGCCGATCCTGCCCATTCCGGGCGCCGCCGCATTGTGGACATAGGAAGCGACCACGCCGTCCGTCGCCTCGACGACGGTTGCGCGCCGGACCGTCTGCTGCTCGCCGATGGTCGCAATGTTCGCGGTAAGCACGTCCTGGACCGTGGCATCGCCACCGGGGAACGGGCTCGCGAGCAGCGCCTCCACGCCGTCGCCCGAGCCGAGTGCCACCTGGGTCACGCCCGCAACAAAGCTCTGGAACTGGGCATTCTTGGCAACAAAATCCGTCTCGGAGTTCACTTCCACCATCGCGCCCTTCGCGCCATCGACGCGCACGCCCACAAGCCCCTCTGCCGCGGTGCGGCTGGCTTTCTTGGCGGCAGCCGCAAGGCCCTTTGCACGCAGCCAGTCGATGGCTTTCTCGAAGTCGCCGCCGGTTTCAGCCAGCGCCTTCTTGCAGTCCATCATTCCGGCGCCGGTGCGCTCGCGCAGCGCCTTGACAAGTGCGGCAGTGATCTCGGCCATGTTCCAGGCTCCCCTCGGTCTTGAAGTTGGCGGCGACACGGCTCGTGGCGCCGGAATGTTGCAGTCCGGTGACGCGACGATACCGCCGCGGACCGGTACCGTCTGTCAGGCTTCCACCGCAACCTCGGCGGGCGGCGCCTCGGCCTCGCCGATGTCCACGCCGCTCGCAATCATCTGTCCAGTCTTCCCAGCCAGAACTGCGTCGGCCACCGCGTTGCAATAGAGCTGGATTGCGCGGCTGGCATCGTCATTGGCCGGCACCGGAAACGCGATGTTGGAAGGGTCGACGTTGGAGTCGAGAATCGCAATCACAGGAATGCCGAGCGTGTTGGCTTCCTTGATCGCCAGATCCTCCTTGTTGACGTCGATCAGGAACAGGAGATCGGGCAAGCCGTTCATGTCCCGGATACCGCCGAGCGACGCCTCGAACTTGTCGCGCTCGCGCGTCATCTTGAGCACTTCCTTCTTGGTGAAGCCCTGGAGATCGCCCGAAAGCTGTTCTTCCAAATGTTTGAAGCGCTTGATTGAGGCGGAAATCGTCTTCCAGTTCGTCAGCGTGCCACCAAGCCAGCGATGGTTCACATAGTGCTGGCCGCAGCGTTGGGCCGCTTCGGCCACCGGCTCCTGTGCCTGCCGCTTGGTGCCGACAAACAAGACCTTGCCTCCGGCCGCAGCCGTTGCCCGCACGAAATCGAGCGCGCGCGCAAACAGCGGCACCGTCTGCGACAAGTCGAGGATGTGGACCCCGTTGCGCTCGCCAAAGATGTAGGGCTTCATGCGCGGGTTCCAGCGGTGGGTCTGGTGCCCGAAATGCGCGCCTGCCTCGAGGAGCGCCTGCATGGTAGGATAAGGGGAATCGAGTGGCGCTGTCGCCATGTGCAAATCTCCTGACCGGTTGAGCCTCGACGCGGGGTTTCGCCTGGGAAGCCCGTTGGGCCACCGCCAGCGCACCGGAAGGATCCCGCGCCTGTGGGATGGGGCGCGCCATTAGGCCGGTGCGCCATCGGCGTCAAGCCACGGCTCAGAGCGGTGCAGTCACCGCATCATAGTCGAAGAGACCGAGCTCTTCCTCGTTTCGCAGCGGGCCGTGGCCGAAGGCTTCAGGGTTTTTGCCCTGGAAGCGCAACCCGAGCAGCCGCGACTGCAGCTGCACCATGCTGGTCCGTTCCCGTCGCGCGCCCTCATAGCGCACGAGAGCGACATCTGGCGAGAAACCGGAAAGCGCCCGGGCAAGAACCATTCCATCCTCGATTGCAGTCGCGGCACCTTGCCCCATGAAGGGGAGCATCGCGTGGGCGGCATCTCCAAGAAGCGTCACACGGCCGGCGTTCCAGGTCTGAAGCGGTTCGCGCGCGAACAGCGCCCACTTGAACAGCCAATCCTCCGGCGTTGCGGCAACAAGGCTGCAAACGCTGTCGCACGAACTCTCCAGATGGCCAAGCAGCTCGCTGCGGGTCGATGGGATAGACCAGCTCTCCTCTTCCCAGCCGGTCATCTCGACGAAGATGGCGTAGTTCGCGAGCGTGCTGCCGCGCACTGGATAGCGCAACACCAGCCGGCCGGGGCCGATGAAGATGCCCGGCGGCTCGCTTCTCACCGGCTCGGGCAAGGCATCCACGGGCACCAGCCCCCGCCACGCGACCTGGCCAGTGAAGATCGGCGGAGTTGTCTTGAAAAGGCAATCGCGGACCACCGATCGCACCCCGTCGGCGCCAACAACAATATCGGCCACTGCCGCCTCGCCATTCGCGAAGCGCATCCGGCCGTCTGGAGCCACCTCGACAAGCCGATGGCCCAGCCGAACGCTCCCCGGCACCGAGGACTCCAGCGCGTGTGCCAGCAGGCCGTGCAGATCGGCCCGGTGCACATGGCGATAGGGGGCGCCGTGACGCGCTTCGAGATCGGCATCGCGCGCCATGGTCCGGATCGTGGCGCCGGTCGACAGATCCCGGATGTGCTGGGTGCCGGGCAGGACGCCGAGCCTCCGCACCTGCTGCCCCAGCCCAAGATCATCAAGCACGCGGCCGGCATTGGGGCTGATGGTGATGCCCGCTCCCACTTCGCCGAGCACCGGCGCCTGCTCGTAGACGACAACGGCGACCTTGCGTCTCGCAAGTGCCAGAGCGGCCGTGAGTCCGCCCAGCCCAGCCCCGACAATTGCGACCCGCACGGGTTCAGGCCGTGGCGGAACGCGGTGAGAAGCTTGGGTAGCGGCCAAGCGTCAGCAGCAGAAGTGGTGCGAGCACGAAGATGCTCGCCGACGCCAGCAGGATCGGCGTGTAGCTTCCCGTCTGGTCGAACACGCGCCCGAATACCGGTGGTCCGAAGCCCCCGCCCACGAGCATCCCCATCATCAGCTGCGAATAGATGAGACCATAATTGGCCATCCCGAAGTACCGGCTGACCATATAGGCGACGATATCGAACTCGGCGCCCGCCGCCAGCCCGACCAGAATCACTGCCAGCGCAATGACGGCCGGATTGGTCACACCACCCATGGCCAGCAGCAGACACGAAGCCGCAGGCAGAAGCAGGAAGAAGGCCGCCACCGCCGGCGCCCAGAAGCGGTCGAGCAGGATGCCGGCGACGATCCGACCAAGGATGACCGCGGCACCGACGAGGCTTGCGAACAACGCAGCCTCCTGCGCGGCGAAGCCACGGTCCATCAGCAGCGGAACAATGGTGGGAATGATGCCCGACACTGCAAAGGTGATGAGAAAGAAGACAAACAGCATCACCCAGAAGCCGCGCGATGCAAAGGCTTCCGCGCGTGTCATGCCCAGCAGTGCACCACGCGCAGCGGCGCTGCCGACAGTCGATGCATCGCGGAAGAACAGCAGAACCACTGGAATGGCAATTACCAGAACCCCGACGCCGAGCGCGACATATCCGGCCCGCCAGCCATGCTCGGCGACGATCGCCGTGACCAGCGGCGGGGCGATGACGGCCGTCAGGCCGGTGCCGGCCAGCATCAGGCCGAGCGCCGTTCCACGCGCGGCATCAAACCAGCCCGTTATCCCGCGGGTCCAGGTGATCGGAGAGGTGCCGGCACCCAGGAGCGCAAGCAGGAACCAGGCGACATACCAGTGCGGGAGGGATTGGACGGCAGCAACTCCGATGAGGCCTAGCCCCAGACCGATTTGCGAAAGAAGCGCGACACGACGGGCGCCCCAGCGATCCGTCAGCAGTCCATAGGCCCAGGCGACGGTCAGCATTCCCAGCATCTGGACCGTGAAGCCCCACTGGATCGCCTCGCGCGACCAGCCGAACTCATCTGAAAGCGGGCGAACGAAAATGCCGAGCGTGTAGAAGGGCAAGGCCGATATTCCGAACATCGAGCCAATGAGCCCGGCGAGAACGATGCGCCAGCCCAGCCGGAATTCGCGTCTGCCTTCAGGGTCGATCATTGCCGCACTTGGCCGTGACTGCCTGCCCCTGGTCAAGCGCGCGACCGTTTCTTCCGCACTGCGAACAAAGTGGTGTGGAATCGTGCAATGACGGGCGCGACATCCGGGGCCATCCAACCGTGGCAAGGGACGACAGGCCCGACGCGGTTTCGACGCGGCAGTGGCGAGCGCCGCCGCTCCGGGCTACATGGGCCCCGAGGATGTTCCGAGGTGCATCGCTCGGGCGCAGGTCGCGGGGAAAGTCCGGAATGAAGCGAATAGCAGAGCAGCAGGATCATCCGGCGCTCGCCATGGGGGATCATGACGACCGCGCCCGCGCGGACTTCGCCTTCACCCTGCGCAACCATGTTACCTCACGCTGGATGCCCGGCACCCGGACACTGTTCGACCACCGTGCCGCGGATGGCTTTGCAAGGCGACATGGACGGCGGCCGCAATCCCCACGCGAGATCCGCGAGGCAATGAACGCCGATCCCTGGTATCGGTTCTATCTCGCGGCGCGACGCAGCTCGCAGGAGTCCATCTGGGCAGCCGCGATACCGCCAGCCGAGCGGCTGGGACACGTCGCGATGCCGGAACAGCCGCGCGGCTCGCTCCGCCTCGATCCATCGGTTTCCGCACCTGCCTATGTCGGCGCCATCGATATCCACTGCATGCCTGGTGGCTATCTTGCTGACCGGGGCGATGGCGATACCGGCGCGGGAGCAGTCTATGATCGGGGGGTCTATCTCTACATGTCGGGCCTTATGGGGCCTCTGAACGATGGCGTCGGCCAGTTGACGGCGCGCTTTATGAAAGCCCGCATGCCGGATTTCGAGCCGGCGCAAATCCTCGACATGGGCTGTGCCGTTGGCCATGCGACCCTGCCGTGGAAGGAACATTATCCGGATGCGGAGGTAACCGGGATCGACGTGGGATCGGCTCTTTTGCGCTATGCACATCTCCGTGCCGAAGCCCTTGGTGCGAAGGTGGATTTCGTGCAGGCCAACGCCGAGGCCACCGGCTTTCCGGATGCCCGTTTCGACTTGGTGACTTCGTCGATCGTGCTGCACGAAACGTCGACGCGCGGGCTTCCGGCCATCCTTGCCGAATGCCACCGGCTGCTGCGCCGCGGGGGTGTCATGTGCCACGTGGACCAGCCGCGCTTCGAGGCGGATGACCCGTGGGCAAGCTTCCTTCAGGAGAATGAGACCCATTACAACAACGAGCCGTTCTGGCGCCGCTATCGCAATCTCGACCTGGAGGCCGAAGCGCGCGATGCCGGCTTCAGCCAGGTGGAACTGGCAACCCTGACCGCGGAGGTGGTGCAGCAGAGCCAGAACAACGCGCCCAATGACCCGAAGGCGAAGGCACGTGGCTTTCTGGCGCTCATTGCAGTCAAAGATGACTGAGGGCGACCGACCGCTGCCGCCGCTTCCCCGGCGCGCCAGCGGAGCGCGCCCGCGATTTCACGACGAGCCCGCCGTCGATCGCCTGATCGCCATGGTGGTGGCGCTTGCCTCCGAGGTGTCAGTACTGGCCGACCGTGTGGCGACGCTCGAGCAGCTCTCCGGCATCGGCCACGGCGCGGTCGACTCCCATGTGCCCGACCTCGTCGAACGGGAATGGCGCGAGACGCGCCGCGAGGCGCTCGTGGCCCGCGTGTTCGCTGCCCTCGACGACGAACTGGAGGGCCTGGCGCGCAGCGACAGCGAAACCGGCTACTGGGAGACGATCGATCGCATCGAGCGTGGCGAGCTATGAGGCAGAAGCTTGGGCCGCGTTGCGCGCGCCCGGGCGATGCGCCACGAAGATGACCACGGGCAACACAAGTTCCGGAACCAGATAGGCCAGCCACACGGCCGACGGATCCGGGATCCCGACAAGCATCATGGAGAGAAGGCGGCCGACACCACCGAGCAGAACTGCCAGCGCAATGAGGGAAACGAGAACGCCCTGTGTGCGGATGGTGGCCGCGGCCCACAGCGCAATGATGGCGCTGCCGAGGTAGATGCCGGCCATGAAGCGATGCACATTGTCGAGACGCGCGGTGGTTTCCGGCTGGCCGAGAAACATCTGCAGGCCGCCGCCGAACAGCCCGGTCGCGCCAATCAGCACCAGTGCAACACGCACCACCTTCTGGTTGGTGGAGAGGCTTGCCGGCCGCGTCGTGGCCATCGGTCCGTCCCTTGTGAAGCGCCTTTCGGACCGAAGCTGCGCCCGCCGTTGCCGACTGTCAACCAGCGGGGTCGCGCGGGGCCGTTTCACGCTTCAGAATATTGACCACAGCTGCCTGGACGCGCGGATCAGGAATCGGCCCGGAGGAAATGATCATCGAGGTTCCGGGCATCCAGCCCTGCGGGTCGGCAATGTAGGCGGCCATCGTCTCGTCCGTCCACACCAGCCCTTCATCGCGGGCGCGGCGCATGGCGGGCGAATAGCCGAAGCCGGGAACTGTCCCGGCACGCTGGCCCATGATGTTGTGGAGATTGGGGCCGACCTTGTGCTGCTCTCCGCCCGGCTGCATGTTGTGGCAGAAGCGGCACCATTTGAACGTTTCCGCCTCTACCCCGGCTTCGAACGCGTCCGCCGGCGCGATATCGAGCGACGCGAGCGCTGGGCGTGCGTGCCATTCGATACCGTCAACCACATCCACTTCCGCAGCCGCGGAAAACGGGGTCACACGAAACATGCCATAGGGGCCCCAGGCGCCGAACAGGAGCAAGGCGACGGCTCCCACGCCGGCCAGCCCCCTTGCCACCGGCGTCGCGTTCCGGCTGCGCGGCACCGGTGCGCGGTTCCGATGGATTGCCCAGGCGAACAGCGCCCAGGCCGCAGCGACCGACCAGAAAATGGCAACCGCCATCGGCCCGGGATCGGGCGAGCGGAACGTGGCGAAGGCATAGACGGTCGACGAAAAACCGAGAAAGGCGAAGGCGCCGTGCCCGGGCGGAAAGCCTGTCAGCAGCCCATGCCGAAAGCGCACCGAGGTGAACGCCGCAGTGAGGAGGGTGGCGAGATTGAGCACAACCAGCATGAAGCCGAGGCCGGAATGGAAATAGCCAGCGGCCTGCCACAGCGCCCGATCCCGACCCACAAGGGCCGGCAGGGTGAGACTGCCAAGCCGCACCTCCAGACCGTCCGCCCAGGCGTAGAGAAGCCCCACCAGCGGCGCGGAAACCATCAGGAACAGGGCCGCGAGCGCCAGCGCCCGGCCCCATGTGAAGGCCGAGGCCGGAAGGCCCTCCGGTGGCGAAGGCCGTTCCTTCGCCCAGGCCCAGAGTCGTACCAGCGCCGTCAGGAAGAGAAGCGTGCCCACCACATAGTGCCAGCCACGAAGCTCTTCCCGCAGAGGCAGCACGCGATCGGTGCGTGCGAGCGTCGTCGTCAAGACGGCATGAGTGAGATAAAGTCCGGCAAGCATCCAGCCGGAGATGATGCCGAGGCGCGAATAGCCGGGCGCGGAAAGAGTGGCCATGT
>JBKBXK010000068.1:0-9666 GCA_046314095.1 Thermaurantiacus sp.
TGCACGCCGTCAAAGCCGGCAGCGCACGCCTCGTGGGCAGCGGCTGCAAAGCGGGCGGGCAGGCGCTCGATCTCCGCAGCCGGCATTTCCACCGGCGTTCCGAACTGGCGGCCGGGCAGCGCCACCCGGACCGGCGAGGCCGCATGGGGCGCCGGGTTTATGGCCACCGGCGTCTGCCGACCGGCATGCGAGAGCTGCACGATTGCAACCGAGCCGCCCGCCCGTGCGGCACGGGCCAGCTGGCGCAGATAGATCACGCCGAGCGCATCCGGCGGGCCATCGAGCGCGATATTGCCAGCGCGCTCCAGATGGCGGCGGCAGATCTGCACATTGCCGGTGATCGAGAGGCCGAGCCCGCCATCCGCCCAGCGGCGATAGAGCCTGGCATGCTCCGGGGTGGCCCGGTTGCGTGCGTCGGCCAGCCCCTCTGTCATCGCCGACTTGGCAATCCGGTTGGGAAGGACGGCACCACAGGGGAGCGCGAGGGGACTTGCCAGCGGGTTCATGCGACCGCCATAGCCGCACCCGCGATGGCTTGGCGCATGGCATTGTCGAGAGGGGCCGGAATGGCGGCGATGCTGCTGTGTTTGGCCGCCTGCGGAAGCGACCAGACCGAAGACGCCGAGGCGGAAACCGGGGCCGCTGCCATCGAGCGCGGGATCGACCTGGCGGTTGCGGATGTGCTGGCGGCCGAAAAAGCGGCCTCGACGCCGCTGCCAGAACCGGAAGGCGCGGACGAAGCGCCGGCCGCGAACTAGCTCAGCGCAGCATCAGCCCGCCATCGATCGCGACCGACTGGCCTGTGATATAGGCGGCGCGCGGTGAGGCGAGGAACAGGACCACCTCGGCGACCTCCTCCGGCTCCCCCCAGCGGCGCATCGGCACGGCGCGCAACAGGCGCCGTTCATAGTCGGCGTCGGTCCGCTGCATTTCGGTCATGCGGGTGCGGATGAAGCCGGGCGCGACGAGGTTCACGCGGATGCCATCCGGCGCCCACTTGTCGGCAAGCGCGCGTGTGAGCCCCAGGAGGCCGGCCTTGGAGGCGGTGTAGGCAGGCGTTTCGCGCAATGCGAGAAAGCTGGACAGCGACCCCATGGTGACGATGCAGCCGCCGCACGACTTCAGCCCGGCGTGGAAGGCCAGCGCCAGGTCCATGACCGCATTGAGGTTGATGTCGATGACGGCGCGAAACCCTTCCTCGCTGTATTCGTCGGGCCGACCCGTCCCGGCATTGGCGATGAGGGCGTCGACAGCGCCAATCTCTCCGGCGAGGTGCCGCGCCGCGCCGGGCCTGGCAAAGTCTGCCGCCAGATAGGCAAGGCCGGAGAGATCCCCGTCATAGTCGGCAGCCGAGGCACGGGTGCCCGTTACCATCACCTCCGCGCCATTCGCAGCAAATGCCCGCGCGGTGGCAAGGCCGATGCCCTGGCTGCCGCCTGTCACCAGCACGCGCTTGCCCTCGAACTCCGGCCAGTTTCCTGTCATCGCGTCCTCCCTTCGGCCCGCCCCAATGCAGCGCGCAACGCGGCCTGGCGCCACCGCCAATGCTGAGAGGGGCCCCGACACCGGCTCGCGAAAGTGGCTTGCACGCTGCTATGCATTGGGTCAGGGTTATTGTCGGCACAGACGAGGCGGGGGGTCCGCTGGACGCCGGAGGAGTCATGAGGATGAGAACATTTGCAGCTGCGCTGCTCGTTGCAGCAGCGACAGGGCTTGGTGCCTGCGGCGGTGGCGGGCAGGAAACCGGCCCAACCCAGGAAGTGACACAGATCACGACCGAGGGTGACGCCGTGACCGTCGATACCGGAACCAGCGAACGCCTCGCTGCGGGAACCGCAATCGTCGCGGAAAGCCTGCCGCCCTTCGCACCGCTCTATCCCGGCGCCACCGTTACGGGCGTAGGCGATGCCACGGGCACGTTCGTGGGCGGGCGGGTGATCACGATGACGACGGCGGACAGCCTCGACGCGGTGATGGAATTCTACGATGACCGGATCAGTTCGACCGGCGCGACGCCGACGGCGCGCACCCAGACGGCAAGCGAAGCCTCGCGCTCGGTCTCGATGGACGGCGCCCCGCGCGGAACCATCAGCGCAGCCGCCGGCGAGGGCGGCACCACCATCACCATCATTCATGCCATGATGCCCGGCGCGCAGGGTTGAGGCTGGCACAAGCCGGGCGTGGGGCATACCCCGCCCGGTGATTGAGAACGAGTGAACGGCAGGAGCAGGGTATGCGATCTGGTGCAATTGTGATGGCTGCGGCAGCGGCGCTTGCGTTGGCGGGCTGCGGCGGATCCGGCGAGACCACGCGGACCGTGACAACCGACAGTGGCGAGCAGGTGACCGTGACAACCCAGGCGAACAGCCGGGCCCTGGAAGCGCAAACCGTGGAAATCGCCAAGAGCCTGCCGGCATTCGCTCCGCTCTACCCGGGCGCGACCGTGGTATCGACACTCGACGCGCAAGGCGCCAGCGGCGGCGGCCAGATGGTGACGCTGGAGACGCGCGACCCGATCGACAAGGTGCTGGAGTTTTACGACACGAAGATCGCGTCTGCTGGCGGAGAGGCGATGATGCGCTCGCAGACCGCCGATTCCGGCACACGGGCCGTCCGCATGGCAGACGGCTCCGGAGGCATGGTGACCGTGTCTTCTGACGGCGACACGACGACCATCGGGATCGTGCACGGGCAGCAGATGTGAGCTCCGGCGCCGGGGCGCCCTCCCCGGCTTCCCAGCTTGGCGTCGGCCCGGCCTCGCCCTAGGTCTTGCGCATGTTCCTTGGTTTCCTCGACGAGCTGCGCGCGGCCGGCATCCCGGCTTCGCTGAAAGAGCATCTGCTGCTTCTGGAGGCGATGCGCGCGGGCGTCATCGAACGCCAGGTCGAGCAGTTCTATTTTCTGTCGCGTGCCATCTATGTGAAGGACGAGGCCCTGCTCGATCGGTTCGACCAGGTGTTCGGCAAGGTCTTCAACGGCATCGAGACTGTATACGACAGCGGCGCGGTCGAGATCCCGGAGGAATGGCTGCGCAAGATCGCCGAACTCTACCTCTCGGAAGAGGAGATTGCGAAGATCGCCTCCCTCGGCTCTTGGGAGGAGATCATGGAGACGCTGAAGAAGCGGCTCGAGGAGCAACAGGGCCGGCACCAGGGCGGCTCGAAATGGATCGGCACTGGCGGCACCTCTCCTTATGGCGCGCATGGATATAACCCGGAAGGCGTGCGCATCGGCCAGGATGAGGGCCGGCATGGGCGCGCCATCAAGGTCTGGGACAAGCGCGAGTTCCGCAACCTCGACTCCACGGTCGAGCTGGGCACGCGCAACATCAAGATCGCGCTGAGAAGGCTCAGGAAGTTCGCACGCACTGGCGCCGCGGAGGAGCTGGACCTCGATTCAACCATCCGCGAGACGGCGAAAAAAGCCTGGCTCGACGTGGTGATGCGGCCCGAGCGGCACAATGCCGTCAAGGTGCTGCTGATGCTCGATGTCGGCGGCTCGATGGACCCGCATGTGAAGGTCTGCGAGGAATTGTTCTCGGCTGCCCGCACCGAGTTCAAGCATCTGGAGTTCTTCTATTTCCACAACTGCCCCTATGAGGCGCTGTGGAAGGACAATCGCCGCCGCTGGTCAGAGCGGACGCCAACCGCCGACGTGCTCCACACCTTCCCGCACGACTACAAGCTGATCTTCGTTGGCGACGCCTCCATGAGCCCCTACGAGATCACCTATCCCGGCGGCTCGGTGGAGCACTGGAACGAGGAGGCCGGCGCCGTCTGGCTGGAGCGAATGACCTCTGTCTATCACTCCGCGGTCTGGCTGAACCCGATCCCGGAAAAGCATTGGGACCATTCGCAGTCGATCCAGATCATGAAGGCGCTGATGGGTGAGCGCATGTACCCGCTGACGCTCGACGGCCTGGACCGGGCAATGCGGGAGCTCACCCGCACGCACTGACACGCTTTGAGGAGGCTGGTCGGCGGACGCGGCCAGCCGCGTCGGTCAGGCAGCGGCTGGCGGCTCCGTGAGGCCGCGCTCCTTCATGCCCTTGTAGAGGCTGCGCGCCTGCCAGCCGATGGCGAGATAGGCGAGGCCCTCGAAGAGCAGCGCCACGCCGATGAGCACGCCCGGCACAACAGCAAACGCCGCGCCGAGAGCAACAAGTACCCAGACGCCGAGGAGAAGCGAGATCATGCCGGCGGCAAGAATCCAGCCCCAGCCGTCATTCGGACGCAGCACGAAGCCGAAGATCAGCTTGGCGAAGCCATCGATGATGAAGATGATGCCGAAAAAGATGGTGAGCGCGAACGCCCCGATCGCAGGGTTGAGGACGAGATAGACACCAAACGCAATCTTCAGGATTCCCACGAAGAGCTGCCAGATGGTACCCTTCCAACCGGGGACGGCGAACGCCTGTATGGCCTGCACCACGCCTGCAGCGATGATGAGGAAGGCGACCAGCCAGACGACGCCCAAGGTCGCCGACACGGGCACCACCATCGCCATGATGCCGGTTGCAACCATCAGCACCCCGAGGAGCAGAAACCCCCACCAGGAGCGCTTGACGCCGGAGCTGAAATCCGCGGTGAGTTGCTGTGCCGCCGGGCTGAGTGCCATGTCATTCTCCCCCACCAGAACCGCGTCTGGCCACTGTAAAACTACGGCACAAACAGAGATGCGGCAAGGCGCATGACGCCAGCCCGCTGATTCCTAGCCGACCGCACCGGCTGCCTGCAGCGCCTCGGCGTCCGCCATCGTATAGCCGAGGCCGGCCAGGATTGCCGCGGTATCGGCGCCCGGGTTGGCGAGGCTGCCGTCGGAAGAAGGGCGGGTGCCATCGAGTTCCACCGGGATCAGCGGAAGAAGCGTCTGCTGCCCATCGGGAAGTGTTACTGGCGCCAGGCCACCGGAGGCAAGGAGGTGGGGATCGTGGAACAGATCCTCGGGCCGGCCGATCGGCGCGAAGGGGAGCCCCGACCCCTCCAGCCTCGCGACCAGCTCTGCGGCCGTGAACTCTGCCAGCCGCGCGCGGACAACAGGCAGGATCGCGTCGCGCGCCGCGACGCGCGCATTGTTGGTGCGCCATTCCTCGTTGGCCCAGAGATCGTCGAGACCGAACAAGGCGCAGAATTTCTGCCAAAGTGCGTCCGTCACCACGCCCACAAACACGGGATCGTCCCTGGTCTCGAACACGTCGTAGATCGCCCAGGCGGAGATGCGCGCAGGCATGGGCGCGGCGGCCTTCCCCGTCACCGCCTTCTGCGCCATGTGCTGGCCGACGAGATAGACGGTTGTTTCGAACAGCGCCGCTTGCACGCGGCTGCCCTGCCCCGTCCGCTCGCGGGCGTGAAGGGCAGCAAGCGCGCCAATGACCGAGAACATGCCGCCCGTGACATCGATGACAGAGGCGCCCGCGCGCAGCGGCCGTCCGGGTGGGCCCGTCATGTAGGCGAGGCCGCCCATCATCTGCGCCACCTCGTCGAGCGCCGTTCGCGCTTCGTAGGGGCCGGAAAGGAACCCTTTTTCCGAAACATGGATGAGACGCGGATTGACCTCCCGCAAGGTCTCCCAGCCGAGTCCCAGCCGATCAATGGCGCCCGGGCGATAATTCTCGACAAGGATGTCGCCGGACGCCGCGAGACGCACCGCCACCTCGCGCCCCGAATCCGACTTGAGATCGAGGCAGATGGATTTCTTTCCCCGATTGTACATGGGGAAATAACCGGCACCCGAACCGACGAGGCGACGTGTCGGGTCGCCGCCGATTGGCTCCACCTTCACCACTTCGGCGCCAAGATCGGCGAGGATCTGCCCGGCCGCGGGGCCCATCACCATATGGGTGAACTCCACGACCCTGATACCCGCCAGTGGCGCCCCGGATTCGGCCATCGCAACCCCCCTTGTCTTGAGCGCATGCGTGTGATGGGGCACATATGTCCGGACAAGTTGCGGAAAGGCAATGCCATGGCGGACCTGCTCGACGGGATCGATGTGCTGGTGAGCGAGGTCGGCCCGCGCGACGGGCTGCAATCGATCGCACCTGTGATGCCGACGGCGGCGAAGAAAGCCTGGATCGCGGCGCTCGTTACGGCCGGAGTGCGGGAGATCGAAGTTGGCAGCTTCGTGCCCTCTCACATCCTGCCGCAGCTCGCGGACACGGGCGAAATCGTGTCGCATTGCCGGGCCACCCACCCCGGCCTGCATGTGGCGGTGCTGGTGCCCAATGCCAAAGGCGCCGAAGCGGCAATCCGTGCAGGTGCGCACAAGATCACCCTGCCGCTTTCGGCATCCGAAACCCATTCGATGAAGAATCTCCGCCGCAGCCATGCCCAGGTGTTCGATGAAGTCGCACGCATCGTCGACATGCTGGGCGGGCTTGCCCGTTACGAGCGGCCGGAGTTCGAGGGTGCGGTCTCGACCGCTTTCGGCTGCACGTTTGAAGGCGCGGTGCCGGAGAAGAAGGTGGTGGACCTCTCCGAGCGGCTGATGGCGCTTGGCTGTGACGAAGTGGGCCTTTCGGACACCTCGGGCTATGCCAATCCGGCGCAGGTGAAGCGGCTGGTGAAAGCAGTTCACGCGGCCATTGGCGCCGAGCGGATGACGGGACTGCATCTGCACAACACCCGCGGGCTTGGCCTCGCGAATGTGGTCGCCGGGCTTGAGATGGGGATCACCACCTTCGATTCGAGCCAGGGGGGGCTGGGCGGCTGTCCGTTCGCGCCGGGCGCCTCGGGCAATATCGTGACTGAAGACCTGGTGTTCATGCTGGAGGCCATGGGCCTCAGGACCGGGATCGACCCGGATCGGCTGCTCGACGCGCGCCAGGTACTTGCTGACGCGCTTCCGGACGAGCCGCTCTACGGCTTCGTTCCGGATGCCGGCCTGCCGCTGGGATTCGCGCGCGCGGCGTGATTGCGGCGTGATCACGGGTTGGCACTTGGCGGGAATTGGCGCAAAGACACGCCATTGGTGGCGACGAACACGGAGGGACGCGATGGGCATTTTCCAGAATCTGAGAGACCGGATCTTCGGCAGCGCCGAGGCAAAGGAAGTCGCGCCACCGCCGCCACCGCCGCCACCTGCCGCCCCGACGGCAGAGGTTGCTCCGCCGCCCCCACCACAACCAGTGGATCTCGACAAGGTGCTGGATTACATGGCGGAAAAGCGCGGCGAGAAGCTCAACTACAAGACCTCGATCGTCGACCTTATGAAGCTGGTGGGCATGGATTCCTCGCTCGCGGCGCGCAAGGAACTGGCGCAGGAACTTGGCTATACGGGCGCGCTCGACGGCAGCGCAGACATGAACATCTGGCTGATCGGCAAGGTGCGCGAGCGGCTGTCGCAGGCCTCGGTCTGACGCTGCGGCCGGGGTCAGCCCCGGCCGAGCAGAAACAGGGCATGATCGGCACGCCAATTGGCCTGTGCCGGCGAGACAGGGCGTTCCCCGGCCAAATGTGCCTCGCGCAGGATCGGGAAGCCGAGATCCGCCGCAAGCGCGCGAAAGTCGCTTACGGTGCACAGATGGATATTCTCCGTCTCGTGCCAGTTGGCAGGCAGGCTTGGGGTCGCGGGCATGCGCCCGCCAAGCGCGAGCGCCGCCCGCACCCGCCAGTGACCGAAATTGGGGAAAGCGACGACTGCCTGGCGGCCGATGCGCAGCAGTTCCTGCAGCACCGCTGCCGGCCGGTGCATCGCCTGCAATGCCTCCGACAATATGGCGATATCCACAGAATCGCTTGGAAAGGCAGCAAGATCGCGGTCAGCATCGCCCTGGACCACCGAGAGGCCACGTGCGACGGCGTCCGCCACCCGCTCGGCGTCGATCTCGATGCCGCGGCCGTCGACGCCCTGCTCGTCCCGAAGCCAGGCAAGGAGCCGCCCGTCGGAGCAGCCGACATCAAGCACGCGCGCACCGCGGGGCACCTGGGTAGCGACCAGGCGCAGCCGGGGCGGCAGGAGATTGCCGCCGCTCAGAGATCAGCCTCCATTGCGCGCAAGAATCCGTCAACAACCCGGTTCATGGCCGGGCAGTCGAGCAGGAAGCTGTCATGGCCGTGCGGGCTCGCAAGCTCGACGAAGCTGGTGTGCCGCCCGGCTGCGACCAGCGCCCGCACGATCCGTTTCGAATCCGCCGTGGGATAGAGCCAGTCGCTGTCGAACGAGAGGACGCAGAAGCGTGCGCGGGTGGCCGTGAAGGCATCCGCCAGTCGGCCGCCATGCGCTGCTGCCAGATCGAAATAGTCCATCGCCCGGGTGATGGTGAGATAGGAGTTGGCATCGAAGCGCGAGACGAAGCTGATGCCCTGGTGGCGGAGGTAGGATTCCACCTGGAAATCGGCATCGAACCCGAAGCCGACCGTGTCGCGCCCTTGCAGCCGGCGCCCGAACTTCTCAGTCAGCCCCGTTTCGGAGAGATAGGTGATGTGCGCCGCCATCCGCGCGACAGCGAGGCCGCGTTCCGGCCGCGTGCCCTCTGCCAGATAGGCGCCGCGCCGCCATTCCGGATCGGCCATGATCGCCTGGCGACCCACCTCGTGAAAGGCAATCTGCTGTGCGCCGTGGCTTGCAGCGGTTGCAATGGCGATCACCGAGTGCACGCGATCGGGAAAGCTGGCTGCCCATTGCAGCGCCTGCATACCGCCCATCGAACCGCCGATGACCGCAAGCAGCCGCTTGATGCCGAGCGCATCCAGAAGGCCCGCCTGGGCGCGCACCATGTCGCCGATGGTGACGACCGGAAAGTCGAGCGCCCACGGTTGACCGGTCGCCGGGTTGGTGGCGGCGGGCCCTTCGCTTCCCATGCAGCCGCCGAGCACATTGGCGCAGATGATGAAATGACGCTCGGGCGTGATCGGCTTTCCCTCGCCGACCATGCGCGTCCACCAGCCGGGCTTGCCGGTGATCGGGTGAGTGCTGGCGACATACTGGTCGCCCGTGAGCGCGTGGGCGACGAGAACGGCGTTGGAGCGGTCGGCGTTAAGCTCCCCACAGGTCTCGAAGGCGATCGCCGGCGCCAGCAGCCTCCCGCCGCTGTCGAGCGGCAGGGCACCTTCCAGGCGCAACAGGCGATGCGGGGCGGCGGGGCTGTTCACGGAGCGCGCGCCTAGCAGCGGGGGGCGGCATCGGCAAAGCTTGCATTCCGCCCGCACCGGCCGCAGGCACGCCCCGCATGACACGTCCCAGACCAAATCCGTGGATTTCGGCCATCCAGGCCTATGTGCCGGGCGCTGCCCGGGGCGGAGGCATGGCCGAGCCCCTGAAGCTTTCCGCCAACGAAAACCCGTGGGGGCCCTCGCCGGCGGCAATCGAGACCATTCGCGCCCACGCGCACGGCGTGCTTCGCTATCCGGATGGCGGAGCCTCCGAACTGCGCCGACGTCTCGGCTTCCTGCACGATATCGATCCGGACCGGATCGTGTGCGGCACCGGCTCGGACGAACTGCTGCAGCTGCTGCCACTGATCTATTGCAACCATGGCGATACGGTGGTGCATGTGCGCCACGGCTTCATGGTCTATCCGATCGCTGCACGCCGGGCTGGCGCCGAGCCGTTGGCGGCGCCTGATGTCGAATGGACCGCGGATGTCGACGCAATTCTTGAAACCGTCCGCGACGACACGCGGCTGGTCTATCTGGCAAATCCCAACAATCCGACCGGCACGATGAT
>JBKBXK010000069.1:0-9556 GCA_046314095.1 Thermaurantiacus sp.
CCACAAGGGCGAAAGCTATCCCGGCGAGCACGACGCAATTATCGACCGCGAGATGTGGGACCGAGTCCACGCTATCCTGCAGGAAAGCCCCCGCACGCGCGCCGCGCGAACCCGGGCCGAGACGCCCGCGCTGCTGAAGGGACTGCTCTTCGGTCCCGATGGCGCCGCGTTCTCGCCGACCCATACACGCAAGGGCGACAGGCTCTACCGCTACTACGTTAGCCAGACAGTGCTGAAGCATGGTGCCGGGTCATGCCCCGTGGCCCGCGTGCCAGCAGGGGAGATTGAGGCCGCGGTCATCGACCAACTCCGTACCGTGTTCCGGCGGCCAGAGATTGTTGCGGGGACTTGGAAGGCGGCGCGTGCCTGCGCCGACGACGTCTCCGAAGCCGACGCTCGCGCGGCGTTGCAGCAGCTCGACCCGCTTTGGGACGAACTTTTCCCCGCCGAGCAGGCGCGCATCGTGTCGCTGCTGGTCGAGCGGATCGACCTCGCCCCCGACGGCTTCGACCTGCGCCTGCGCATCGACGGCCTTGCAGGCCTCGCCCGCGAGATGCTGGCGGGCGCGGTCGGAGAGGCCGCATGACCCGTCCTGAGCCCGCCGACACCGTCACCCTGCGCGTGCCTTTCCGGCTCGCGAAGCGCGGCGGGCGCAAGGAAATGCGCCTGCCCGAGGGCATCGCTCCGCCCCGGCGCCCCGACAATGCCCTCGTCAAGGCACTGGCCCGCGCATTCCGCTGGAAGCGAATGATCGATGCCGGCCGTTACGCGACCATCGCCGACCTCGCCGCGCAAGAGGGCATCGCACCGTCCTACCTCACCCGCGTCCTGCGCCTGACGCAACTTGCACCGGACATCGTCGAGGCCATTCTCGACGGCAAGCAGGGGCCGGAGGTGACTCTGGCTCGGCTGATGGACGGGTTCCCGGAAGAGTGGGAAGGTCAGCGGAAGTCTTTCTGACATTTTCGGCACTTCCTGCCCAATCCTCGTCTTGATCCCGAAATCATCGCGTGATTGCTTGGGCTTGATCCAGTTCTTCTGGAGATTGCCAGAGTTGCAGTCAGGAGGGCATTGTGCCGGGGCCTCAGGTCGATGGATTGGTTGAACGCATTCGCCAGGCGCTGCCGCGGCATGGCAATCTCGAAAGCGCGATTGCAGCCGTTCGCGCCGAACTCGACCTGCTTTCCCCCGGGCTTGCGGTTCATCTGTCCGCCGAAATCGACGAAGCCGCCGCCATTGTCGCCCGCGAGTTCGAACAGATCGAGATACTTCACAGTCATTCGGTGATCCGGAAGCGGCCGAAATGGTACTTCGGCCCCAGACCGTCTGACCTTCACTGGCCCGCCGTGAAGGCCTTCCTCCTGAACGAGAAGAAGTGGCACGAGAACGATGTGCGCGGCATCGATGACGCTTCGAACGAGGTCGTCTCGCTTCTCGAGAACCCGCGCAATCCGGAGCGGGCCCAGTTCTCGTGTCGTGGACTGGTCGTCGGCCACGTCCAGTCGGGAAAGACGGCCAACATGACGGCCGTGATCGCCAAGGCACTCGACGCCGGCTACGATACCGTCATCGTCCTGGCCGGCCTGACGAACAAGCTGCGCCACCAGACCCAGCTCAGGTTGTATTCCGACCTGGTGCGGCGCAACCCCCTGAATTGGCACGTGCTCACGTCGAACGAGGTGGACAGGGATTTCCGTGCGCCGCCCCAGGGGGGATTCCTCTCCCATTCCGACAAGGCGCAACTGGCCGTCATCAAGAAGAACGTCTCGCCCCTCGGGGAATTGCGCAAGGCGATCAGGGAGACATTGCCCGCCGTATTGCAGCAGCTCCGGGTTCTCGTCATCGACGACGAATGCGACCAGGCCAGCGTGAACTCGGCGCGTGGCGAGCTGGACATGACGGCCATCAACCAGCGCATCCGCGAGCTTCTTGGCCTGCTCCCGGCTGTGACCTACGTAGGCTACACCGCCACACCCTTCGCGAATGTGCTGATCAACCCCTACCGTGTGGACGGGCAGGAGATCGACGATCTCTATCCCCGCGACTTCATCACGGCCCTACCGAAGCCCGATCGGTACTTCGGCACCGAGCGCCTGTTCGGGAAGACGCCTGTCAATCCGGAAGACGTGCGACCCGACGAGGAAGGGCTCGACATGATCCGCGACGTGCCGGATGAGGACGAGGCGGGGCTGCAGCCACGCAGTCGGAAGGAGCGCGACGCCTTCCAGCCTGCCATGACGCCGAACCTCGAGGCCGCCGTTCTCTACTTCCTTGCGTGCTGCGCCGCGAGGCGCGCCCGCGGACATGGGGACCAGCACATGACGATGCTGGTGCACACATCGGCTTTCGTCCGCGCGCATGAGCGGGTTGCAGCCCTGATCGAGGGCTGGGCCGACGTGCACCGCAGGGATCTCGTCGATCGGGCATCCGACGTCGGATCGAGGCTCGGAGAGGTCTGGGCCGGGGAACAGGGACGATTGCCGGACGACCTGACGGATGCGAGGCCGGTGACCCTTGAGGAGGTCTTCCAGTATCTGCCGGAAGTGCTCGAATGCATCGAGTTCCCGGTCGAGAACGGCGCAAGCGACGACAGGATCGACTATTCCGGCAAGGCAAGGACCTACATCGTGGTCGGCGGATCCATCCTTGCCCGGGGGCTGACCCTCGAAGGCCTGATGGTCAGCTACTTCCTGAGAACTGCGAACCAGTATGACACGCTTCTCCAGATGGGACGCTGGTTCGGCTATCGGCCCGGCTACGAGGATCTTCCGCGGATCTGGATGCCGCGCGGCCTGAAGCTGAGGTTCAGGGCACTTGCCTCTGTCGAGCAGGAAATCAGGGACGACATCGAGCAGTACAGGATCCGCGACCTCACGCCGATGGACCTTGCCGTCCGGATCAGGGCGATCCCGGGCATGGCGATCACGGCAGCGAACAAGATGCGTGCCGCAAGACGCTGCGCAGTCAGCTACTGGGGAACACACCGCCAGACGTTCCGCTTCGCTCACACGGACGCGGAACAGCTCAAGCGGAACTGGGCAGCAGGCAGCGACCTGGTCAGCCGTATCGAGGCGCTTGGCCTGCGTGATCGGGAAGTGGTGGACCGCAAGCTCTGGCGCGACGTGCCAAGGTCTTCCGTCCGAAGGTTCCTCGAGTCCTATCTCGTCGAGCCAACCCAGGCCGATCTCCTGCCGTCGATGCTGTTGCCTTTCGTCGACGGGGTCGACCCGCGCCTTTCCAGATGGAACGTCGGCATCGTCGAATCCGGCCGAGGTCGCGATTCCGACTTCCCTCTCGGCACGATCGGTTCCGTCAGGATGGTCAACCGCGCGAGGTTGAAGGACACGAACGGGATCGCGGACATCAAGGCGCTCATGTCGAGACGCGACGTGCTCTTCGACTGTGGCGATGGTGTCGGAGGCAACGGAAGCTGGGAAGAGCTGAAGGCGGCGAGGCTGGACGCGGTGGGACAGGTTCCGCTTCTCCTGCTTTATCCCATCGCGCGGGACTCGCGCCCCGAACGCGACAGCAAGGCAAGGGTGCCGCTGGATGCCGTGCATGACGTGCTGGGCATAGGGATCGTCTTCCCCGGATCGGTCACGGAGGGCGGGAACTTCGTCTCCGTCGAACTTCAGCCATTGTCGGCCGAGGAAGTCGCCGCGATCGAGGAGGAGGAGGCCGCGCAGACGGAGGCAGCAGGTGTCTAGCCCCAGGCAGGAAAGCCCGGTGCCGGGACGCTGGAACGTGCTTCGGGCAGGCCACATCGACGGAGATGCTCTAGGCATCCCGTCGCTGCCTCTTGGCGCAACGACGAAGGCGGGGCCCGTCCGGCTGGCCGTCGGTTCCGCGGGCGAGGCGCGGCTGCTGGTGCCGCTTGCGACAGGCGAGAAGATCGGTCCGCTCGAGACGGGCAGTGCCCTGAAGATCGGCGTGACGACCCTCACGCATGGGCAACGCGCGATCCGGTTTCTCGATGTCATCTGCATGTCGCCGGATCTCGAAGCGGTATTCGGGGAGGTCGTGGATGACATCGTCCGCCGTCTGGTCGACCGCAACGACGGGGTCGCGGCGGTGGCAGGTGCGCTCGATGACTTCCGCGAACTGCTCGTCCCGCCTGCAGGGACCGAGGTGGACCGATCGCGGGTCGTCGGCCTCGCGGCCGAACTCATCGTGTTGAACCGGCTCCTCGACATCTCTCCGTCGGCCTGGCGCTGCTGGCGCGGGCCGGCCGGAGACCGGCACGACTTCCGGGCGGGAGACGCGTCGCTGGAGGTCAAGGCATCGCTCGGCGCCGGGGCCAACCGGGTCACCATAAACGGCATCGATCAGCTGGAACCGCCTGCCGGCGGATCGCTGCACCTTGCGCATCTGGTCCTCGAGGCGGTCGAGGGCGGGCTTCTCACCGTGGCATCGCTCGGAGACAGGGCGTTGCTGCGGGCCGACGACCCCGCGGGACTGCGGGCGCTGCTCGAGGCCGTCGGCTGCACGGATGTGCATGACGCCGCATGGAACCGTTTCGCATTCAGGGCCGAGGCAGAACGCCTCTACCGTGTCGGCCCGGGTTTTCCCCGCATCGCGCCTTCGAGCTTTGTCGGAGGAAGGATCCCTGCAGGTGTCATCGATGCGACCTACAGGATCGATCTCGGGCATGCCTCCGACGCAGAATGCCCGCCTTCGGAATTCGTCTCGCTACTTCGGGACTTGTCCGGATGACATTGAGTCCGCTCGAGCTCCATTCCGAACCCTACGGTTCGACCGGAAACATCGGCGACAACTTCCGCCGCCTCCTCGGCGCGCCAACGCTCGACCCGTTGCAGACGGTCATCCGCGAAGCGGTCCAGAACATTGCCGATGCCGCGCGACCGGGCACCGGGCCCGAGATCCTGATCAGGCTGCGGACACTCGCGGATGCCCAGCGCGACATCCTTCGCAGATTCATCCTTGCCGAGGTCCCTGAGGAACCTGGATCGTCCGCCGTGATCTCGGCCTTCCGCGAAGCCGAAAGGGCGGTCGTTCTCGAGATCTGCGACTTCGGCACTGCTGGCCTTGGCGGTCCGACGAGGTCGGACAGGATCCCGGTCGGAACCGAACAGACCAATTTCATCGACTTCCTGCGCAACATTGGAACGGCACGGGACACCGACCAGGGGGGAGGCACCTACGGCTTCGGCAAGGTCGCCCTGTATCGCGCCAGTGCATGCAGCACGGTCATCGTGGATACGCTGCCTGACGGCGCCGGTCCTGACGGGCGGCGCCTGATGGCGTGCCATGTCGGCCATTCTTTCGAGAGGCCGGAGAACGGGATGAGGAGGCGCTTCACGGGCCGTCACTGGTGGGGTGTCAGGGATCCGCAGGACGGGGTCGCCGATCCGGTGTCGGGTGCTGCCGCTGCGACATTGGCCAGCCATCTCGGTCTTCCGGAACGAGACCCGGGAAGGTCCGGGACATCGATCATGATCCTCGGTTTCCAGCCCGACGACGACGATCTGATGGCGACCGGTAATAGGATCATCGAGACGCTGCTCTGGAATTTCTGGCCGCGGATGATGCGCGACGCTCCCGCGAAGCACCGCTTCGCCTGCAGGGTGATGGTCGAGGATCAGGAGCTGCCCGTTCCGGCGCCAGAAGACCTCTCCCCATTCGATCTGCTGTGCAAGGCGATGAGCGCGGCAAGAGCCCGCGCTGGTAACAACGTGCGGCGGATCGAGTCCCAGAGGCCACAGAAGTTCCTCGGCACGCTGGCGATCGAGAAGGGTCTGCGCTCGCCGAGGCGTCATCTGACTGCGGATGAGGACGTCCGCCTGATCCCCGAGCATATCCACCACATCGCTCTGATGCGGCCTGTCGAACTCGTCGTGAAGTATCTTGAAGGCAATCCGTTCCCCGACGCCCGGCTGGAATGGGCGGGCGTTTTCATCGCCAGTGACGAGGACGAGGTGGAGCAGGCCTTCGCGGATTCCGAACCGCCTGCCCATGACGACTGGGTTCCCGACAACCTGCCGAAAGGCAACGGGAAGCGCTACGTCAACATCGCGCTGAACCGCCTGAGGGAGATCGCGGCCGAGATGGGCATGGAGCCGGTCTCTCCCAGGCCGGGTGACGGATCCGGCCCGCCACTCGCCCGCCTTGCCGGGCGTCTCGGGGCGGTGCTCGATAACGTCGGGGGCGACGGTGCCGGTCGGCGGCGTGGTTCCGGCGGTTCCGGAGGCGGGCGCCCCTCGCGGGCGCGGGCAAGTCGCCCCGTCTTCCAGCGCCTCGAGGCGGGCAATGCCGACCGGATTGCCGTCTTCCTGACGGAGGTGACACAGGACGCGCGGCGAAGTGGCTCGAAGCTGGTTGCCTCGGCTTCTGTCGCTGTGGAAGGGGCGACGCTCGGATCGGCCGATGACACCGTCGGCAGGCCCAACGTCCTGTCCGTCAGGTGGCTGGACGGAGAGGCGGAAACCGCCGGCAACACTCTCGACCTCGGCGGTCGCGAAGGACGGTTCGAGATCCGGATCCGGGTGCCGGATGACTGTGCCGTGACAGCCGATGCCGATGTCCTGGCGGAGGCCGGAACATGAACCGTCGGGTCGCCTTTCCGTTCCTCACGCTGTCCGGATCGGCCGTGGACGCCTCGGCGTGGGAGATTTCGCTGGACGGCAGCGAATGGTCGGCTGCGGGCGAATTCCTTCCGCACTGGGACAGCGCGAGCGATATCCGCATCCGCCGGACATTGCGCCTGAATCTCGAACTGGCGGCATCCTATCTCGGCATCCCCGTCGATCAGCTCGCCCTGGCCGGCTCGGTGAGGATCGGGACAGGTCAAGGCAGGCTGCCTCGCCTGATCCTCTCCCGCACGCGCCGGGAGTTCCACCCCGGGGACACGTCGTGGGAGTTCGAGGACACCATCGAGGGCCGACGGCTTTCGATGATCCTGGATCTGCAGACCGAAATCCTTCTTGCGACGGCCCCTGCAGGATTCTCGGTGCTCTCGCCCATCCATCCCGGCGACCGGCTCTGGTCCGACAATGCACGGGTCAGGCTCGAGGGCGAGGAGCCGCGCTTCCCCATCGAGACGGCGGACCTAGCGCAGATGCTCGGCGGCGGAATTGCGGGTGCCGCCCCCTGGCACCTGCACTGGTCGCCGGGGGACTGGACGCGCGACTTCCATGGAGCCGTCCGCCTCTACCTGAACGCGAAGTCCGGCGAGATCCTCCGGCGCATCGAGGACGAGGATCCGGCCACGATCCAGTTCCTGCTGGGTGATGTGATGAGCCAGATCTGCGAGCGTTTTCTGGCTGATCCCGAAGCCGGGATGATGATGGACGCGGCCGAGCCCGGTTCTCTAGGCGCCCAGGCCGCAACCTGGCTGCGGAAAGCGTGGCCCGGCAAGGACGCTTCCTTCATCCGCTCCGTGCTCGAAAGTCGGCCGGGCATGTTCCGATCCACCATGCTTGCGCTCGCAGAACCGGGGGGTGAGCTATGACGCATCTGCTTCCGAGGCTTCCCGGCCCCGCCTGCGACGAGATCGTTCGCAGCTTCCTCGAGCATGGACCCTCAGGCTGGGTCGGTTTCCGTCCCAACGACCTTCCCGATCAGGTCCGTTATGCCGCAACCGGCGGAGCGCCAGTCCCCGCGGCGTCCCTTGCAGCCCTGCGAGAGGATCTCGTCGACATCGCGCAGAAACATGGCTTCGGGCAAGACGGTGGGCGACAGTCCCATGCCGGCTTCGACGCCGAGACCGCTGCCTGGCTTGCACAATCCGACCTCTTCCGAGGTGGCGAAGCACTTCGGGATGATGTCTGGGCCTTCGTCGCTGCAGTTGTGGCGCCCGACATCGTGCACTGGCGGTTCGGCAGATCGCCGGAGCGCTACTGCGGCGGTGTCCGGAACACGTTCCAGAGACTCTGGATGCGCGGTCGTGCGCTCGACCGCGGGGCAGGTCATCCCGAGCGCTGGCGACTTCTCGAGGAACTGACCGAGGATGCCTTGGTGCAGATCACCGAGAGGCCGAGCATCGGTGGGGATCCGGTCCTGGCCGTGGCGGTCGCGGAAGCGTGGCTGCGCGCTGCACGCCATCATGGCAAGACGGCGATGGAAGACATCATGCGCCGCGCGATCCTCCGTATCCGGATCCGCAACGAGATCAGGTCCCTTGCGGACTTGCCGCCGGGCGATCTCGCCAATTTCATTGACGGGGTTTTCGGCGTTCCGGAAGCCTCCATCAGTGAGGCAGAGCCTCCGCTGCCTGAGGTGTCTGTCGCGGAAGCCGCCCGGAATGTGAGACAGGAGGCTGGACGGCGCAGCTGGCTCTCCCCGAAGTCTCAATCCGCCCTGGACAATCTCGTTGCAGGGCACGCTGCACTGGACCGGGGCGAAAGGAACGCGCTGGACTATCTGCTCGGCAGGCTTTCGGAGGCGGGGGTGCTGGTGCAGGACATCGCGGAGCTGCGAGCAGAGTTGTCCGCGGACCTTGCCTCCACCGCCTCTTCGGACAGCGGTCCGGAAAGGCCGCGCAGGAGAAGCTGGGCAATCTGGCGGGCGAGATAAGGCGGAACAGCGTTGCCGACCTGAACATACTGCTCTGTCCTGTTGCCGAGGAAGAGGTAGTCGTCCGGAAAGGTCTGAAGGCGGGCGGCTTCGCGCACCGTCAGGGTCCGGCACTGGAACGGGTCGGGATGGATGAAGTAGTGCCCGTCCTTCGAGATGTGACTCGTCACCGTCGTAGACGGTTCATGCGCCAGCTGGACCCGGAACCGGTCATTGAAGACGCCGCTGTTCCAGTTGCGGTGGTCCGGGGTCAGCGCAAGTGGGAAATCGGAAGCCTTTGGGCTGTAACCGCGCACCGCGCCGAAGACGGCAGCGAACAGATAGCGGCCGAGGTCCGAGGGCATGTGCCCGCGTGTCTCGTGCTGGGCGAAACCGCGCAACGCAGGGCGCTCCAGCCAGGCGAGGAGTTCGTCGTTCGACGTGCCGTAGCCCTCGGGGCGACGTGCTGACAGGCGGGGTGCCAGCAGTCCATTCTTCAGGCCCGTCGCAACGGCGGAGAAGACGTCGCGCAACGGCCCGTCTTCCTTGCCACGGTGGATGCCCGCCAGCAGCCGGGCGGCTTCGACGACCTCGCGCCGCCAGCTCGCCGGGTCGTCGCGACCGCGGCTCAGGCCGCTGCGCAGTTCCGGCATCATGCCGATGGCGTCATCGACAGTCCGTGTCACCGCGGAAACCGGTACACCTGTCCCGGTGGCCCTGTCCGCCAGATCTGAACGGATGCCAACGATGATCACGCGGTGACGCCGCTGCGGAACGCCCCATTCCTCTGCGCGGACGATGAAATCCGAGGGCTGCGCGGCCTCCTGCAGGCTGGCCCTGCCGTCCGCCACCCGTATAGCCCGCATCTCGTAGTGATGCCGCCGCCCGGTGCCGAGCGAGGCGAGGTCTTCCATCAGCATCTCGAAGACGAGGCGGCTCTCGACCGTCGAGGACAGCATGCCCTTGACGTTCTCCATGACGAAGGCGGCGGGGCGCAGGCGGTCGAGCACGCGGATGTACTCGCGGAAGAGATAGTGCCTCTCGT